>NZ_JAAHFV010000220.1:0-11051 GCF_010672755.1 Moorena sp. SIO1F2 | reverse complement strand
GTTTTAACCACATACTCCATAGAATTGAAGTCATCATTATGGAGCAATACGCGATAGCGAGGCGCGTGTTTACGAACTGTTGAACGCTTCTCAATGGAGTATGTGGTTAAAACCTTGATGGAAACTGTGACGAGTCTGACTCAACCTCAAGCAGTCAATATTATGATGGAAGCCCATACATCCGGGCTGGCATTGGTGATTACCTGTGCTCAAGAGCATGCTGAGTTTTATTGCGAAACCCTGAAAAACCGGGGTCTGAGTAGTACAATTGAACCTGACGAATAACGGGCAATAGGAGAAATTCTTCCCTTTCCAAATCTTGAAATTATAAAACGTTTTACACCCAGGCTGGCTAGATTATCCCTATACCCAGCACCATTCAGGTTGGGGATGTTTATACTAGCTTTGCTGTTGCTTTGGTTACCCATAGCAGCACCAATATACTTAATTGGTAGAGACCCAAACTCAGTGACAATCCTGACTATGGGGCTAATGTTCGGGGTATTTCTGTACTTAGTCCGAGTTTGGGGAAGGAAGGTTTATCGCGAACCAGGACTGTTAAAAAAATATGGTTTGCGGCTAACAGCCCAAAACGCTCTTGAGTTAATCAGAGGACTAGGTCTAGGTCTGTTAATGACTCTTAGTCTGTTTGGATTACAAGGGTGGCTGGGTTGGGTAGCATTCCAAACCCCTGCACTGCCATGGTCACGGCTGATTGTAGAGGGATTAATCAGTGCTTTGGCCATAGGCTTCGCTGAAGAATTGGTGTTTCGGGGTTGGTTGCTTGATGAGTTGCAACGGGATTATAGTTTTAGGACATCACAGTGGATTGGTGCGATCGCATTTGCGCTGCTGCATTTCCTTAAACCAATTCCAGAGATGATTCGCGGCTTACCGAGATTTCCCAGTTTATTGCTGCTAGGGTTAATCTTGATTTGGGCCAAGGGATCAACTCAAGGACGGCTAGGTTTATCGATTGGTCTCCATGCTGGCTTAGTTTGGGGTTATTATATTATTGATGTTGGGCAATTAGTAGTCTATTCGGGCAAGGTTGCTCCCTGGATTACTGGCATTAATCGCGATCCTACTGCTGGGATAATGGGATTGCTATTTCTTGGTTTGGTTGCTTGGTGGATGAAGCGGAATCATAACAGTGATTAGTGATATAAGGGAACAGGGAACAGGGAACAGGGAACAGGGAACAGGGAACAGGGAACAGGGAATCGGGAATCGGGAATCGGGAATCGGGAATCGGGAATCGGGAATAGAGAAGAGGTAGCAGGGCAAAAATTATGTGTACCTCATTAGTATAAAAAAAGCTATAATTGGTGATTAGTAATTATTAATGATTGCTATTGAGAGTCTAACTTGATGATAGTTTAAAAGTCTAAATAGTAAGAGGTGCGACCCGTGGCGAATTTAATTCTTAATAGGTAAAGCGCACCTAAGCAAATTCTGGGCGGTATTTGGCAACTCCTGAAATCCCTTCAACGGCGCAGTGATCAAGTACAAAAATCATAAATGCCTCGTCCGGAATAGTTTTATCTTCGCGCTTATTCACTACTTAACCTTATATACCAATCCGTGTAGGAATTGTGAGAATTTTTGTTCCCTTTTCCCTAATCCCTGTTCCCTGTTCCCTGTTCCCTTTGGTATGGCAAAAATCCCTTGCCTTGTGTACCTCCCCTATGATGGAAGCAAAACAATTCGGAGCATAGGAGATAGCGGGTGAGTTTGGCAAGAATTTGGGCGATCGCAGCTAATGGTTTTCGGGAAGTGATACGCGATCGCGTTTTATATCTGATCGGCTTTTTTGCCCTAGCCCTAGGCATAGCCCTGAGGCTGTTACCGGAGGTAGCAGCAACCACAGAAGAGAAAATTTTTCTGGATTTGGGTCTAGCGGCGATGGGTATCCTGGGTGTAATCGTGTCAGTATTTGTTGGTACGGGGTTGATTAACAAGGAAATCGAAAAGCGTACTGTCTTAGTCTTAATTCCCAAGCCCCTAAACCGCGCTGAATTTATCATTGGCAAACACTTAGGGTTATCGGGTGTATTGGCTGTGCTGGTTGTGGCTATGACCGCCATTTATCTGCTGGGCTTACGTGCCTCTAGTATTGAATACCCTGTGGTTAGCATCCTGGTTTCGGTGGTTTACCAATTTCTAGAACTGTCTCTAATCACAGCAGTAGCGCTGATGTTTGGTGTATTTACTAGTTCACTGCTAGCAACCTTACTTACGTTTGGGGTTTATATGATGGGACACTTGAGCCGTGATTTAGTGGAGTTAAGCAAGTTGAGCGAGAATCCTGGCATTGAGCGGATGACTGAAACTCTATACTTGGTTATCCCGGATTTATCACGGCTCAATTTAAAGAATGATGCCGTGTATGGTGTCTTACCCCCGTTCCCAGAACTGTTTTTAAATGGACTTTATGGATTACTTTACATCGTGCTACTGCTAGCGATCGCTATCCTAATCTTCTGGCAACGGGAATTCTGAGTTATGCCAAGACCTATCAGCTATCAGCCCTGAGCATAATTTTTTTTCCCTGTTCCGGTGATCCGCTGTTCCCTATTCCCTGTTCCCTATTCCCTGTTCTCGACAACTACCACGAAGTCTAATCATGATAAATGGGGCATGATAGTAAATGGGGATAGTGCTAAAAATAGGGAAAATTATTTATCAAAACCATGCTAGAGCAGAAACTCAAGCAATTAAAAACTATATTTGCTGAGATGGAACGGGCTTTGATTGCCTATTCTGGGGGAGTTGATAGCACGCTAGTTGCTAAAATTGCTTACGATGTTTTAAGCGATCGCGCTTTAGCGGTCACTGCTGAATCCCCCTCACTATTACCAGAAGAATTAGAAGACGCTCGCATCCAAGCCGCTACCATTGGCATTACCCATGAGGTTGTCCAAACCCATGAGATGGATAATCCCAACTATACCTCTAACCCGGTCAATCGCTGTTATTTTTGCAAAAGTGAACTCCACGACACTCTCAAACCTCTAGCCCTGGAGCGAGGCTATCCTTATGTAGTCGATGGGGTGAATGGGGATGATTTAAGGGACTATCGTCCAGGGATTCAGGCGGCCAAGGAACGAGGTGCGCGATCGCCTTTAGCGGAAGTGGGGGTAACTAAGGCGGAAGTGCGCCAACTGTCGAAACAATTAGGATTGCCCTGGTGGGATAAACCTGCCCAACCTTGTCTGAGTTCTCGCTTTCCCTATGGGGAAATGATTACAGTGGCTAAGTTACAACGGGTAGGACGAGCAGAGATCTATTTACGGAAGTTAGGTTTCTCGAATTTGAGAGTTCGTTCAGAAGGAGATACTGCACGGATTGAGTTACTACCGGAAGAGATTAAGGAATTTGTGGTAACCACAGATTTACCGAAGTTAGTGGCAGAGTTTCAGGAGTTGGGTTTTGTCTATGTGACCCTGGATTTAGAAGGATATCGCAGTGGCAAATTGAATCAAGTTTTGAGTCAGGATGTGATTAGTATGAAAGCTTAATAAGTTTAGCTTTGTTTCAGGTTAAACCATCCAAGCATGTCTCCAGCAATTGGTCAAAGTTTCGACAATATACCAATTGTTGGTAGTCATGCCATGCTTGTTTGTTACTGTAGGGAATTCGGTTCAATGTTGCTTGCTGAATCTTCTCCATTAAGGGACGACGAAGAGATTCGTAGTTAAGGCAAGCATTGGCGATTGCTTGGATATTATCAAGATTATTTTTCTGTACAATATTAGCGATCATGGTAGCTACAACCAGAGCATCTTCCAATCCTTGATTAGCCCCTTGAGCCATGAAAGGAGGCATCCCATGGGCGGCATCACCCACTAAGATAACTCTACCTGAACTCCAGGGATATAGAGTTTCTGCACGGTGAATGTAATAGGGACGGGATTTGATTTTGACAGGAGGAGATAAAGCCACTAATTGTGTGAGAGCTTTGGGAAAATTAGCGTTTTCCAACTCTCGCAATGCTAAAGCAATCAAGGCACTTCCAGATTTTTCTGTCAACTCTTCCTGGTTTAAAGGAAGATGGAGCAAATACCCAAACTGAGCATTGGGACGGCGAAATAGGAGCATCCGTGGGGATTCCATAGAAGCCGAATCCTCTGAGATTTGATCATTAGTGATGGTGAGAATCCGTTCCTGCTGAAAAAATTTGTTTTCAAGCTCTGTGCTTAGCTCTGGAGGAATATCCGTGATTTTCATACAGAATAGGGCGGCAAATCCGGAATAGTCAGGTCTGGCTAAACCACTGTAGGGACTATCCTTATAAAGAATCCGACGAATGGTAGAGTTGATACCATCTGCAGCAACAACTAGCCTAGCCCGGATTGATTTTTTTTTAAATTGTTGGCCACTATGCTCTGAATTGAAGGAGACTGTATCTTGATCGTTCTGTCTGTTTGACCAATGAGCATAGGGATTTGCTTCTATGGCTGCATCAGAAACAAAATCTAGCCGAACATATCCGGTGTTTCCTTCATCCACTACATTAATACAACGATGATTCGCTTTAACCTGTTCAACGGGAAGTTGGTTTCTGAGAGTGGTCTGCAAATCATACCAAGAAATTGAGACTCGACCCTCTCCATAATCCTTGAACCAATCCTCATAGCTAATAGGAAAAGAATGAATTTGCTCTCCCTTAAAATTTTTGTGAACCCATTTTTCATTGGATTGCACTTTCTGAAAAAACTCCAGATCCGTTTTTTTAACTGCTTCGTAAGCAGAAGGCGCTATGTGCTTAAGCGCTTTTAATCCATTGGGCAAAAGATCGATAACCTGACCCACTCGACGAAAGTCACGAGTTTGATCAAGGACTAGAAAATTAGATATACCACGCTGCTGTAAGCCAATGGCAGTGGCTAATCCTACTGGACCAGCACCAACCACAACAATATCATAAGTGTCGATCATAATTATATTTTTGCGATCGTTTTTGCGATCAGCTTCGCTGCTGCTGTTCGGATAATTATATTACCTTACCAACTATAGGAATTCTACGACTTGTGAGGTACAAATTTCTGAGGTGCGACCCGTGGCGAATTTAATTACGGGTCAAACGCACCATTACGGTCTTGGGGAGGCAGCGCGGTCTTGGGGGTTTCCCCCATGAGCGACTGCATCAAGACAAGGCTCAACTGTCTTACGGTAAATTCAAACCACTCGCGCTTTGCATCAAGACGGGAGCAGGGAGCAGGGAAGAGGGAAGAGGTAAAAAATAATGTGTACCTCATGAGTCCTATGAACGCTATATCCGGGCTGAATGCTAGTTAAGCCAATTTTCTAAATCAGTTATGTTATTGAAATCTAAGGAGTCTTCTACCAAATTTTTCAACTCTTCAATTGTTAAATTTTCTATTTTACTAATGGTTTTTGTATCAATTTCCCCGAAACGCTTTTTCAGTAGACGCATTATTAAGGCGATCGCTTCTTTTTTTCTTCCTATTTCTTCAGCATAAGTTAGTTTTCCTCTTTCATCTTGTAATGCCATAGCACGGCGATCGGCAATTTCTAATTCTTCTGGTGTCATACCAGCTTGATTAGCAAGATTTAACGCTGATTCTATCTCTGATACTTCTCCTAAAGAAGGAGGAATGTTATCGAAACTAGAAGCTTCTTTGATGAAATAAATCCATTTATCGGCTAAAGTTTCTAATTCTGAGAGTCTTTTATGGAATTTCGGTAATTCTATAAATATTAACTGCAATTCCTCTTCCAGACATTCAAACTTTTCTGTTTTTTCTTGAAACACAAATTGATTAATAATTTGCTGAGTTTCGTCAAACAGAATAAAATCCGTAATTGTGACAGCTATAACAGGTTTAAGACGAATATAGTCCTCTGCTGTTTTTAACTGATTAACATATCCTTTCACCATATTATAAAGTACCCGTTTGCTAAAACCAGTGATGGATGAGACTTGCATTTCAATTAGGACAATTTCTCCATCCGCTAACACTGCTTTTACATCCAAATAAGTGTCTTTTAAAGTCAATACTTGACCGGGATTATAGGGATTAATAATGGTTAAAGATTTAATGATTGGTTCGCCATTGTAAATAATAGCATTAAGGAAACTAATTAATATAGTTTGACTTTCTTTGGAACCAAATATTTTTTTGAAGACATAATCTATTTTTGGGCTGATAAATCTCATAGTTTTGGCGTTCCTGAATTAAGGAATAAATGCGCGATAATCTGGTTTTATTAAAGCCCCCGTTGCTCCTCGAATTCTGAGGGACTTTGAAAGTTTTGTTACCCCCAGAATTGGGAAAACCATAGCCAGAATCAGCAATGCCCTTAGGATCAGACACTAGCGGGAAAACTACCACCAATGAAATGAACATCACTGAAGGTTTCGATCCATAGGCGAGCACCACAACGCAGTGGGTGATCGGGCTGATAGACAATCCGACATGGACCAAGGATTTCGATCTGGTTGCCGTATAGATTGTTGCCGCTTCGTTTTACCGAAATCACTGGCTGACGGTCTTCAGGAAGTTTACCATTGTTGGTGCCAATCCGATTACGGTTGACATTGATGGTGGCTAGAGCGGGAGGACGACTGGTACGCCATTTGCCCTTGGGTCCACGGGTAGCTTTGGTGATTTGTGGTAGGTCCTTGAAAAGAGGAATAATCCAGAATTTGCCGCTTTTATAGGCACCCCTGACCCGACCCTTCTCCAGGAGTTGGCGCAATCGTCGAGAAGAAATACCTAAGAGAGATGCGGCTTCGGTAGTACCAACGCAGTGGTTCATAATTGGATTCCTTAACTATTCCGATACTACTAGTATAACAAAAATTTATTCCTGGACGCCTTAATGTAAAGTGGGTGCATCTAATTTTTGCGACCCGGTGGGTGGAATGGGAATCAGGCGTGGAACAGGCATCTTGCCTGTGACAATTTTCCGGCGGGCTGTCCCAAGGACTACGAGGCAGAAAATCAGGGTTCGCCCGTGGTGCGTTACGGGGCGGGCTATCCCAACACTGGCGCTAGAGCGGAAAATCAGGGCAAGCCCGCCCCTAACGCACCCTACGCCACATTTAAAGTGAGATGCACCCTGTAAAGTTATGTAAAGTTTTGCCAAACTGACCAGACAACTAGGGTGAAATAATTTTTCATGATTGATATCTAATCAAAACGGATTTAGTATTACAGCCACCTAGCTCTGCCCTGAAAACCGCTATATGACTACCAACCAATTGTTAGAATCAAACCTTGAATCTCTAATCAATACAGCTGCCCAAAATCATCAGTTGGGTAAATTAGATGAGGCTGAATCTATCTACAGACAAGTAATACAGATTCAGGGGGATAATCAGGCTGAGGAAAAGCTTTTATCGAAGCCCTATAACGTGATAGCAATTGCTAATTTGGCAAGTATATTTGAGGAAAAAAACAAGTTAGAGGAAGCGGTAGGGTTGTACCAACAAGCTTTAAGCCTAAAACCTGACTTTGTTGAAGTTCATAACAATTTGGGAAATGTCCTATGGGCAAAAGGAGAGTTAGAGAAAGCGGTACAGTATTACCAAGAAGCGATTAGGGTTAAACCTGACTATGCTCTGGCTCATAACAATTTAGGAAATTTACTTTATAGTCAGGGTAAGTTAGGGGAAGCGGTACAGTGCTACCAAGAAGCGATTAGAGTCAAACCTGACTATGCTCAGGCTTATAGTAATTTGGGAAATGCACTCCAGGTACAGGCCAAGTTAGATGCCGCACGAGAGTCCTACCAGGAAGCGATTAAGCTTAAAGCGGATTGTTTTCAGGCTCATAACAATTTGGGAACAATACTCCAAAAACAGGGCAAGTTAGATGCTGCAAGAGAGTCTTACCAAGAAGCAATTAGGCTTAAACCTGACTATGCTGACGCTTATAACAATTTGGGAACAATACTCCAAAAACAGGGCAAGTTAGAGGAAGCGATACAGTCCTATCAGGAAGCGATTAGGCTGAAACCTGATTTTGCTGAGGCTTATAACAATTTAGGAAATACACTCCACGAACAGTGCAAGCTAGAAGAAGCCCTACAGTCTTACCAGCAAGCATTAAGTATTAACCCTAACTTGGCTGAAGCTAAACTGGCCATGTGCGTGTGTCAGATTCCGATCATTTATTCAAGTGTTGATGAAATCAAGGTAAGGCGAAATAATTACCAAGGTAGTCTCCAAAAATTAGCGGATAGCTATACACAGAGCGATACAGAGCTAAGTCCAAGGGAACTGCTAAGTGCCGCTAATGCGGTGGGAGCGTTTCAGCCTTTTTATCTGGCCTATCAAGGGTTAAATAACCGAGAGTTACAGCAAATTTATGGAGCCATGATTTGCCAGATCATGTGGAAGTGCTATCCCCGGTGGATCCAGAAAATTCCTCTACCAAATTTAGCACCTCATGAAAAAGTTCGGATTGGGGTTATTTCAGAATTCTTTTGGGATCATTCTAATTGGAAAATACCGATCAAGGGCTGGGTAGAAAATATAGATAGATCGAATTTTGAACTATTTGGTTATCACACAGGGTTAAAACAGGATAACGAAACAGCAATAGCCGCAAAATCATTTGTCAAATTTGTTCACGGTTCTTTGACTATCGAAGAATGGTGTGAAGTAATCACAGAAGATAAATTACACATCCTTATTTTTCCGGAATTCGGGATGTCCCCCACTACAGTTAAGTTGGGT
Source organism: Moorena sp. SIO1F2 (assembly GCF_010672755.1). Taxonomy (NCBI): domain Bacteria; kingdom Bacillati; phylum Cyanobacteriota; class Cyanophyceae; order Coleofasciculales; family Coleofasciculaceae; genus Moorena; species Moorena sp. SIO1F2. Next base: position 2,341 of record NZ_JAAHFV010000220.1, on the reverse strand, counting down.
TGTTTAAGACTGGCTCCGATTCAAATGACATCTTGGGGACATCCCGATACTAGTGGGATGCCGACGATTGACTACTACTTGAGTAGTGATTTAATGGAGGCAGAAAATGCTCAAGAGCATTACACTGAGACGTTAGTCAGATTACCGAATCTCTCTATCCATTACACGCCTTTGGAGATTACACCGGAAGCGATCGCTAAAAAGGACATAGGCTTAGATGATGATGAGATTATGTTCTGGTGCTGCCAATCGTTATATAAGTATTTACCTGACTATGATGATGTTTTTCCTAGAATTGCTAAAGAGTTAGATTGTCGGTGTAAGTTTGTATTTATTAAATATGTTAAAAGTGATCAGGTTACTGAGATATTTGAACAGCGTTTAAGGGATGCTTTTAATAAATTTGGCCTCGATTATACAGACTACTGCATATTTTTACCGTTCCTGAATAACAGGAGGTTTGCTGGAACGTCAGCGATAGCGGATGTATTCTTGGATAGCATTGGTTGGTCTGGATGTAACTCTAGTTTGGAATCTATTGCCCAGAATATTCCGATTGTGACATTGCCAGGAGATTTGATGCGTGGTCGGCATACGATAGCAATTCTAAAAATGATGGGTCTGGAAGAGACAATTGCTACGAGTAAAGAGGATTATGTAAAAATTGCGGTACGGTTAGGTCAAGATGCTGAATATCGTCAATACATATCTGATCAAGTTGCTGAAAATAAACATAAGTTATATGGTGACTTGAAACCGGTAAGAGCATTGGAAGATTTTCTATTAAATGTAGTCCATAAACCAAGACAATTTGCGATGGAAACTGTTTCTGAAGCACTACAACTTGCTGTTCAACATCGTCAAGCCAATCGCTTAAACAAGGCTGTACAGGTTTACTATAAGATTTTGGAACAACACCCTAATCATCCGGAAGCTTTATATGGCTTAGGGGTGCTGGCACAGCAAACAGGTCAGTATGAGATGGCCGAGAAGTTGTTCAGAGCTACTGTGGAAGCGGAGCCGAATTCTGTTAAGGGTTGGTTTAGTTTAGGTAATTTGTGCCAAGGTCAAGGTCAGTTGTCTGACTCGGTGGAGTATTACCAACGAGTTTTAACAATACAGCCGAACTTAATAGCGGTTCACAACAACCTTGGGTATGCTCTGCAACAACAAGGTAATTGGGACGATGCGATCGCATCTTATCAACAAGCTTTGGAGATTGACCCTACCTGCACTGAAGCTGATGTGAATCTCGGCAATGCACTCCATGCTCAAGAGAAGCTTTCCCTAGAAAAACAAGCACACTACGCACAGTTGAACCATGAGCTAGGGGTTACCCGGCAAAAGGCAGGAGATTTGACTAATGCTGTGGCTTACTATCGGCAAGCGGTCGCGATGCAGTCAGATTGGGTAAGCGCTCATTACAATTTGGGAGTGGTGCTTCAAGACCAAGGTGAGTTTGAAAATGCGATCGCATCTTATCAGAAGGTTCTGGAGCTCAATCCTAGTTATGGGGAAGTCTACTTTAACTTAGGCAGGATTTATCAAATTCAGAAGCAGTTAAAGGAGGCAGCATCTGCTTATCGACAAGGGCTAATGCTAGTCAATCCCCGGTATGGGAAAGTAGTAAATCCTGACAACGGTTCTAGAGTATCTCCTGAGACACTAACGCCACCGCAGGTAGAACAACCAGACGTTACTATCGGGGGATATCAGTTTCCAGGGATTCCAAGCGTATCGGTAAGTGAAGACAAGCGACCCTTTTGGACAGTAATTATTCCTTTATATAACCGTACTGACTATCTTCTAGAATGTCTGGCGAGTGTATTAGCTCAATGGCAAGGCGAGGAGGAGATGGAAATTTTAGTGCTGGATAATGCCAGCACACCTCCTCTATACGATTTGGTGAATTCCATTGGGGGAGGGGTAGTTCGCTACTACCGCAATCCAGAAAATATCGGTGCGCGACGCAATTTTAATCTTGGTATTGCCCTCAGTCGCGGTGAGTGGATTCATGTGCTTCCTGAAGATGAATATGTTCTTCCAGGTTTTTATTCCCGGTTGAAGAAGAGTCTAGAAACATGTAGTGATTCTGTGGGAGCAGCATTTACGGGTTATGAAAATATCAATGAGAAAGGAAAGATAATTTTCTCCCAACAAGTGTATGGAAAAGATACGGGTATCCATCAAGATTGGTTGTGGAAGATTGGCACTTCTAATGTATTGAATCCCTGTGCAGTTGTGATTCGTCGCTCTACTCATGAACATCTGGGGTGTTACGATCCGGGGAACACGTATACTCCTGATTGGGAACTTTATAAGCGTATTGCTAGTTTTTATA
>NZ_JAAHFV010000022.1:0-53038 GCF_010672755.1 Moorena sp. SIO1F2 | reverse complement strand
ACGCGAGAAATCCAGTGGCAAGAGCTAATATCAGTAGCGATGCGAATTTGGTACTTGTCGGAAATAAAAGCTACTTTTACCCTAAATAGTGATATTTTTATCAGAAGCTTAGCGATTCTTTTTACCTTGTCTATGTTTACCAATTTGAGCTCAGCTCTTGGTACCACCATCTTGGCGGAAAATGCTTTGATACTAGAGGTGTTCAGCATCGCTGTTTATTTTATTGATGGATTGGCATTTGCTACGGAAACTCTGACAGGTAATTTACAAGGTAAGGGAGCAAAAGAGCAGTTAGTCCCTTTATTGAGAATGGCTGGAGGAAGCTGTTTGCTATTAGGAATTAACCTTGCTTTCCTGTTTATGCTGTTTCCCCAGACACTCTTTGGGCTGTTAACAAACCACACTGAGGTGATCGAATCGATTACTGTCTATGTTCCTTGGTTACTGCTAGTGTTAGGGTTTGGTTCCATTGCGTTTATGCTGGATGGTTATTTTCTGGGCTTAGCCGCAGGACAGACCTTACGTAATTCTACCGTAATCGCCTTGGTGGTGGGATTTGCACCTATGGCTGTGGCGTCTTGGCAGTTTCAAAGTGTTCATCTTCTTTGGTTAGCTTTATCCTTGTTTATGGCAGGAAGAGCGATATTACTGGGCGTAAAGTTACCAAGCACCTTGAAGTGAAATATAGGGTTTGTATTTGAGATGTAAACCTATAGCAATTATCATAGCTATGAGGTAAAATTTTATGGATTTTAGGGAACAGGGAACAGGGAACAGGGAACAGGGAAGAGAAAAGAGGGAACACGTAAAAAATCCTGTGTATCTCATTAGGTTAAAAACCGCTATATAGGGTTTGTATTTTAGATGTAACGTAAGCATTCAACTATCAGCCAATGGCTGAATGCTTAGGATGTAAACATAAATGAGATACACAGAATTTTTTCCCTACTCCCTACTCCCTACTCCCTACTCCCTACTCCCTACTCCCTACTCCCTACTCCCTACTCCCTAAAACCTGTGATGGAATAAGCAAACCTATGGCAAGAATTTAAAGAAGTATGAAGTATCAAGGATTAATTGTAAAGGATGAAGTATCAAGGATGAAGTATGAAGCATGAACTATCAAGATAGAGGGAATTGTAGATGGCTCGTCAACGTTGGGCTTCAAGAACAGTATTTCTCCTCGCAGCAGTAGGTTCTGCAGTTGGCTTAGGGAATGTGTGGCGCTTTCCTTACCTAGCTGGGAAATACGGTGGGGGAGCATTTTTAGTCCCTTACCTGATCGCTTTAGTCCTAATTGGGGTTCCACTGTTGATGCTGGAATTTGCGGTAGGACAAAAAATGCAACGGGGAGCCATAGGCTCATTTAGGAAATTACACCCCAATTTCGGCAGTCTCGGTCTGTTTGCCCTGATGTCAGCCTTTATCATTGTCTCCTATTATGCAGTTGTCATGGGCTGGAGCTTGATATACTTTCTGGCATCCTTTGGGGTCAAGTGGTCGAGTGATGCTAAAAGCTACTTCTTTGATAGTGTTCTGCAAATCAGCGATGGGGTTAACGTATTAGGTGGTATCAACTGGCCAATCTTATGGTCTCTACTTGTAGTCTGGGTCTTGATTTATTTCTGTATTTGGAAAGGCACGACCAGTGTGGGCAAAGTCGTTGTCTACAGCGTGCCACTTCCAATTATTTTACTGGGAGTATTGCTATTACGAGCAGTAACTTTACCAGGTTTTCTCAATGGCTGGAGACTGTATCTTACTCCAGTTTGGAGTGCATTAGTTGACCCGGAAGTTTGGACAGCTGCATTCTCACAGATTTTCTTTACCTTATCTCTGGGATTTGGAATTATGGTGACTTATGCTAGCTACAAAAACTCAGGGGATGACATTGCTAAAGATACCTGGTTAACTGCCTTGATCAACAGTGGTATCAGCTTATTTGCCGGTTTTGTAGTGTTCGGAATCTTAGGATATATGGCAGGAGAAACTAACACCCCCTTGGCAGAGCTGGCTGCTTCTGATCCAGGTCTAGCGTTTGTGGTTTTTCCGGAAGCTTTAAGCTTGATGCCCTTGCCTTGGCTGTTCAGTCTGCTGTTTTTTGTGATGCTGCTTTCCCTAGGCATCGACAGCGCCTTTTCCCTAGTAGAAGCTTTGAATGCGACTATCCTTGACAAACAACAACAGGGAAATGTTGCTAAGGTTTCAATTGGGGTTTGTCTAGGGGGATTTATTGCTGGAATTATTTACACTACCAGAGCTGGATTATACATTTTAGATATTGTAGATCATTTTGTTACTAACTATAACTTGATGTTGGTAGCTATTTTCCAATCCATCCTAGTGGGATGGGTATATGGTGTGGAAAAGTTGCGACGATACATCAACCAAGTTAGTGATTGGACGGTTGGGAAATGGTGGAATTTTTCTATAAAATACCTGATTCCTATGGCTTTAGTCGCTTTGCTAGCAACCCAGTTTTCAAAAGATATTAGGACTCCCTATGAAGGATACCCAGCCTGGGCTTTAGGAATTGGCTGGGCAATCGTGTTTTTGCCATTACTTATTTTCCTGTCTTTGCTGGTCACAGACAAAACATTGATCAATGGGAGAACAGATTAGTTTTAATGATTAGTTTGTAAGCCGTCAGCTGTCAGCTGTCAGCTGTCAGCTTAAAATAATATCAAGTCCGCTTGAATACCCATCATAAAAGTATGGGGAGGGTGGGGCGTGTGGGGAGATGGGGAGATGGGGAGATGGGGAGATGGGGAGATGGGGAGATGGGGGAGATTTTTATAAAGCGATGCAGCGCGGTCTTGGGGGTTTCCCCCATGAGCGACTGCATCAAGACAGGGTAATTATCCTGACATGATATAAACATCAATATTGATAGATTAATGAGAATGCAATCAATTTGACAATCAATTTGACAATCAACGGGGACTCACCAGCACAAACCCCCGTGTCTTTTTAGACTCTGAATCCTTAGTCGCCATTGCTTGCCACAATTCTTCAGCCTTGACCCAGACTGGAGGATACTTGTAACGAGAGACATCTAGGATCAGAAAACGGTCTGCTTCGTGGTTGTAGGCAGCTAAAGGAGAAATATGTCCCCCAGTTTTCTGAGCAATGGCTTTGCGTAAGTAATTGACTAAGACAAAATTTTCCGCTTCTTGCAAATTCTTTACAACTATGTTGCGAAACTGATCCAGGGTCAAATCACCACCATGGTAAACCTCTGCTTTAACTGGATAAGTTTCCAATAATCCTGCTAATTGTTCCAAAGTCATGCCCCGACGAGCAATCACCTCAGCCATCCGCACTTGCTCAGTTTTGGCATTAAAAACATTCTTCTGGGTGAAGCGGTTAGTCCTAAATTCCGGTGCTTCTGGAGCTTGAATTGATAAAGCATTTAGCACCATGACCATACTAGCTACTCCACAGTAAGCCAGGTTTTCCTGAGTGACAAACTGAATACTTAGGGGCAAATAGTCTTCTCGGGCTTGGCTTGCCATCAGTAACCTTTCTCCGTGATCGGAATCGAGGTTAATCAGATTTTCGGTCAGTGGAATTGTCTGGGCTAAGCATCCTCCATTGATAAGGAAAAACCCAATTAAAGTAGCTTGTAGGGGTATACGGAATAGTTTTAGGCTACTTTTTTGAGCATATTTTTTAGCATTGTTTTTATTAATCATATATACTATTTCTCAATTGGATGAGGGACTTTACTCGGGTGGTTTTAGGGAGTAGGGAGTAGGGAGTAGGGAGTAGGGATGGATCGCTTTTGTCAAAATACGACCATTGAAGGCTATTATCATCTCAGGATAATTACCATTAATATAATAAAAATTTCCCCCATTTCCCTATCTCCCTACCCGTGAAATTTTAGTCGGACGCAAGAAACAGCCCTGCTATCCTTATCCACTCATCCCCTGATTAAGCCCAAATGCGTCCCCGACGGAAAGGGGGGTCATTGTCTGGCTTCTGGTCTTTAAACATAACCTTCCACCGTGCATAATCTTCTAGACCAGTAGCAAGTAACACTGATTTCTTTTCTTCATTAACCTCTGGTTGAACAGATGGAGAAGCAGCAGCAGGTTCTGCTTTTGGCTTGGCCTGGGTTTTTCTGCGACGACCGCGTCTGGGAGTTTTAGTTTCTTCTTCTGGCATAATTGTTTCTTATTGTTTCTTATGGTTTACGACATCTATTTAACCGTAAGCATTCAGCTATCAGCTATCAGCTATCAGCTATCAGCTATCAGCTATCAGCTATCAGCTATCAGCTATCAGCTATCAGCTATCAGCTATCAGCTATCAGCTATCAGCTATCAGCCTATGGGTCACAGGGTCGAAGCCTGTGCCACGGTACTGTTCGCGCAGCGTGAGCCAAAAGCTGACGGCTGAATGCTGACGCCTGAATGCTGACGGCTGAATGCTGACCCTTGACCTAGGGGCACGACCACATCAATACCATCCGCCCCAGCCAGAGGTTTTGAGTTGCTGATAACTAGGGTAAGCAAAGGGTGCTGGGTCATTGTAATTGGCACCATGGGTCAAGTCCATGCGAATAGTCACCAAGTCTTCGCCTCTACCATGAACCACATCCACTGCCCGATAGGGTTGAATCAGATCCGGTCTTTTGACTGGTGCTACTTGTTTGGGTAATCTCATCAAACACTCCTTTTCTGGTCAGTAGTGCTATAATACGAAGATTATTGCTTAGGTAGCAAGTTATTTTTTATTTCCATTTGGGTTTTTCCTAAGTGTATGCTTTCCTCTCGGTGAAGATTATCTCCTGTGAGAGGTTGAAGCACTTTTTTTGGGATTTTTCAGGTTAATCAATACTTTAAGCTAGGCTCGACGGGGTGACAAGCAGCCTTGTTAGCCTTACTGGGAGTAGGGAGTAGGCTATAAGAAAGCGATGCAGCGCGGTCTTGGGGGAGACCCCCAAGACCGCGCTGCATCGCTATTAGAACAAGTAAAAAAGTGCGAATAAGAGTCGGAAATAATTCGGGAAGCTTTGACTGAGGATGAGTTAATAGTAGATAGTGCTGAACAAGTCAGAGCAAGACCTTTGGCAGTAGGCCAAGCTACGCGAACAGATTATAATCAGCAAAAATATTCTATTCATAGTTTTGGCGCTAAATTAACATCAATAGTGTCATAAAGCCCATTGTAGCGTTAACTAAACGTAAAATTGAATTGGTCAATTTGGGTGCTGAAAATCAGTTACTGAGATACTTTAAAGTTTTTGGAGAGGTCTTTAGGATATACATTCGTGAATAACCCGCTGTGGCTTAAGGCCATCTCATCTCCTTGCCTAGTTTCTGTAACCACAGGCTTATGTTTACTATAGAAATAATTACAGGGCCTTTCCCATGAAAACTTATCAAAGTAGTACATCTAACCCAAACATTACAGCTCAAGCTTGGAGACTCATAGCAAATGGACGGTTTTGGCCTTTCACCTTACTTGTAGTGGGAGTTGCGAGTAATGGGGTTTATGCCCACGCGCCTCTAGCTGCCTTTGCTTGCATGAGTGGAGCGACCTTGTCTCGACAACGGGCTGTGGGTGTAGCGTTGCTAGTTTGGTTGGTCAATCAAGCTATTGGATTTGGATTGCGGGGCTATCCCCTAACATCCACCGCTTTCACCTGGGGAGCATTGATGGGAATCGGTACCCTGTTGGCTGCTGTTGCGGCAAGTTGGTGGCCAGGTTGGTGTCGGGATTCCTTTAGTAGATATTTGACATGGATGGCGATCGCCTCACTTTTGGGATTTGCACTGTATCAAGGATTAATTCTGTTTGCTTATCCAGTCTTAGCAGATGGGCATCGAATGGGTTGGGAGATTGTGGGTAAGTTGTTTGTTAAACATTTGATTTGGTCTGGAAGAATTACAATTTTCCATAGCCTATTGCTTTGGCGCATCGTGAACCGTCGCCAGTCTGTCATTTAATCGTTAACACTCCATGACTGACTTTTATGGCTGGGTAACTCCACTGAATCACCGCGCTGTTGAACCCCTCTATGGCAATCAAAATATTGAATAGAAGGATTTTTCCTCTACCGTTGATTTAGTCGAGCCTTTACTCCAAACACTATTTCAGGAACGCTGGCAAGAGGTGGCGGTGCGGTGCGCCGCCACCTCTCAAATCTGTACCTCAGGCGATTGAAAATGGCTATACATGTTTCTAAGCAAGAAAATGTAGTATACTATAAAATAACTTATCGGTTCTAGTGGGGATCAGCCGCTAAAAGAAACGGGGAAAGTTGGGTGAGAATCCCACGCTGTACCGCAACTGTGAAGGAGACGTTATCGCTCTCAGTCAGGATGCCCGCCGATAAAAAGTCCATGTTCTGCAACATCTGCGAGGTACGGATGATGGTCAATCCAGTATTTTTTCAATTCAATTCTGAGGGAAGCTTTCCTGAAGCTCGGAAGCGATTGCGATTGTAACTGAATTTGAACAACAAATTTGAACTGAGTCCCTTGGATAGAGGGGTGACTGCCTGCATTTAAAAAAAAAGAGCAGCAGTTTTTAGATAGCGATGTCCTTCGGACAGGCTTCGCCAACGCAGTTAATTTGCAATCGGGTAATTGGTCTTGTTTCTGTATAGAATCAAACCAAAATTGCAGAGGCTTCCCTATCAACTGTGATTTCGACCCATCTCAGTTCACGACTCAGACTAATGAATCTTCATGATGCTGCATCGTGCAGTTAATGATGTCAGTTTTCGCTGCTTTGAATTCTACAAAGTGGTTAGGTTTTTAGAATTTTGCAACTTGAATTAAGGACATTTCAACCATGACGGTTTAAACCGCAACTTTAGGTTATCCTCGCATTGGCAACAAGCGGGAAGTGAAGAAGGCATTAGAAGTCTTTTGGAGAGGTGGTTCCCTCGTTAAAAACAGAGTGGCAGCCGCCCGTTTATTACGTCAGGAAATTTCTTCTCAATCGGTTGGTTAACTGGCTGATCCCGCTTAAAAATTTTGACCAAAAATTCTGACCGAAATTCAACCCACAATCAGAACAAGAAATGCAATCCCTAAAAACACTTCAGAACATTACACTCACTGGAATTACTTGTCTGCTCACCCTGGCTAGCGGAGAAGCACTGGCAGCGGATTTTTCCGGTTCTACCTTTGACCCTGGCAAGATTGATTCTGGAATTCCCGGATTTGTTGGTGACGATGGACTGGGCAATGTTACCCCGAATAATACAGTCAATCCTGTTTTTGTTGATTGGGCTAGCGGATACATCAACTATTTGCCTGCTGAGGGGGTTTTAGAACAGTGGCAAACTCCTGAACGAGCGCTGGGCGAGGTAACAGGGGCTTTTGACGGTATTGTATCGTTAGGAGAACTCACCGCAGAGCAAATTAATTCTGGTGTAAACCCTGGTGAGATTACATTAACCTTTGATCGAGCCATTCGTAATGGAGACGGGGCAGATTTTGCTGTATTTGAGAATGGGTTCGGCTTTGCGGATACAGGTTTGTTGTTTGCTGAACTCGCTTACGTTGAAGTGTCAACCGACGGGGTAAACTTTGTGCGCTTTCCCAGCATTTCCCGAACACCCAATCCCCTTGATCCGATTGGACAAATTGATCCGACTCAAGTGTATAACCTGGCGGGTAAGCACGTTAACAATGGGGTGGTGATCTCTGAGGATGAGTTTGTACAGACTTCTTGGGGAACCCCGTTTGACCTGGATGTGCTGAGCGCCATAGCCCAACCCGACTTGATTGATCTCAACAATATCAATTTTGTGCGAATTATTGATATTCCCGGTAATGGGGCGTTTACGGATGCAGAAGGGAATCCGATTTATGATCCCTGGCAAACCCCAATTCCTGGATCGGGTGGTTTTGATCTCGAAGCAGTTGGGGTCTTGAACACTCATGCTATTCCAGAACCCGGTACAGTCTTCGGACTTGTCATCTTCGCTCTCTCTGGGATTTGTCTGAATCGATCTCAACATCATTCACGCTCTCAACGGTAATTATCCCAGCACCAAGTGAGGTAAGGATATGACGTTTGCCTCTGAAGGCACTTTGAGCATTGGCCCTGCACAATCGTGAGCAGTAACCTTGACGGGCGATCGCGAAGCCTGTCTCGGAATAATCCCGTAGCGTCTCGGAACGAGAATTGCCTAGCACAACTAATCCCAATGTATCAGTGAATTGAGACCCATTATGCTCAAGTATTATCTGTATCATACTGGACAGATCTCTACATCGGTTCATCCCTTTGTAAAACGTGAATTTTCCCGGCAACTAAAACCACCGCATCCGCTCAGAAAAACTGACTTTGTTTTGATGCCATACATCAAGAGCAGCAACCTGCGGGCAACCTATCAAATTCTCAATACCCTTGTCCCTTATGTTCTTTTATGGCTCTTGGCTGTGAAAGCAGCATCGATTTCGCTGTGGCTTCTACCCCCGATTATTGCGCTGCTAATTCTTTTCTCCCTGCGCTGTTTTTCATTGATGCATGATTGCGGACACTATTCTCTGTTTCGGTCAAAATCAATGAACCGAATCATGGGGTTTCTGCTGGGTGTGATCAACGCGATTCCCCAATATGCCTGGTCGAGAGATCATGCCTACCATCACAAAACTAATGGCGACTGGGAGCGATATCGGGGCGTTGCCGATTTCTTATCCACTGAGGAGTTTTCTAAGCTCGATCCGTTCAAGCAAAGACTGTATGAAGTCCTGCGACATCCATTGATGGCGATTCCAGGGGGCTTTTTCTATCTGGTCATCAAGCCCAGGTTAGTTTTAATCATGGGAGTTTATGATTTCATCCATCATGTATTCACGGATTTGAAGCAGGGTTCAGGGTTTAACTTAGGGCAAACCGTCTCTGCTCATCAGTCGAAACATTGGCAGTCCGCTGCTGAATTTTGGGATCTACTGTTTAACAACATTTGTGTAGTTGGTGTTTGGATTTTCCTGAGTAACTTATGGGGATTTGGGCTGTTTTGGAGCATTTACTCCATTACACTCAGTTGTTCTGCAACGATTTTCATCTGGATCTTTTTTGTGCAGCATATTTTTGAGGGTGCGTATGCTCACAAAACAGCAGGGTGGAACTATGTTCTCGGTGCAGTTCAGGGTAGCAGTTATTTAGAATTACCCGCCGTTCTCAGATGGTTTACGGCAGACATCAGCTATCACACTATTCATCATCTCTCCGAAAGAATTCCAAATTACCATCTTGCAGCTTGTCATCGTGAAAATTGCCATCTGCTCTCGGATGTAAAGACTCTGCGAATCACAAATCTCCTGGACTGCTCCCAATTCCTTCTGTGGGATGCTGCCTCAGAACGTTTGGTTTCGATTAAAGATATTGAAGATAGAAGTATTGAAGGTTGAGGTTTAATCTAAATGAATGTGTTGGGTACTACTCTGGGAATTTTACTGGCACTCCTGATAGTCGGGATTACGCTTTATCTCCTCACGCCTCGTCGCTATCAATCTCCTGATTCTGTTGCCAATTCCTATGACGATTGGACGAATGATGGCATTTTAGAGTTCTACTGGGGCGAACATATCCACCTGGGGCACTACGGCTCTCCGTCCCGCAAAAAGGATTTTCTCCAAGCCAAGTCAGATTTTGTGCATGAAATGGTGCTTTGGGGTGGGTTAGACAAGCTTTCTGCCGGTACTACGGTCTTAGATGTGGGCTGTGGCATTGGCGGCAGCAGTCGCATTCTGGCGCGGGACTGTGGTTTTGCCGTCACGGGAATCACCATCAGCCCTCAGCAAGTCAGACGTGCTCAAGAACTGACACCGCCTGGGGTGAATGCCCACTTTCAGGTCGATGATGCCCTGGCTCTTTCATTCCCCGATGCCAGTTTTGATGTGGTCTGGTCGATCGAGGTAGGCCCACATATACCTGACAAGGCGCAGTTTGCCAGAGAGCTATTGCGCGTTCTGAAACCGGGTGGAATTCTGGTCATTGCCGACTGGAATCAGCGGGACGACCGACGCAAACCCCTGAACTGGTGGGAGCGTCCGGTGATGCGACAACTGCTGGATCAATGGTCTCACCCGGCCTTTTCCAGCATTGAAGGCTTTTCAGAACAGTTGGAGGCGACGGGGCTGGTCGCAGGCCAGGTGGCCACTGCTGATTGGACTCAGGAAACCCTCCCCGCCTGGCTGGATTCTATCTGGCAGGGCCTTGTCCGCCCAGGCGGATTACTCAAATTTGGTTTTGTCGGGTTCATCAAGTCCCTGCGGGAAGTGCCCACCTTCTTGCTGATGCGACTAGCCTTTGGGGCGGGATTGTGTCGCTTTGGCATGTTCCGGGCTGTGCGGGCCGCATCCCCTGGGGTGTCCGCCCAAAACATGGCTTCTGAGCAAAACAACGATAATTTGGTGCGTTCATGAGTGGATTCACCTATGACTTAATCATCGTTGGGGGCGGTATCCCCGGCCTCAAAGATTCAGCCTTGCTCAAGTTGAACTGACTGATTGATTTCACTTCTATTCAAAATGATTCCAGCAACTTTATTCGTCTGTTCTCTTTGTCGATTTTCTGCGACAGAAAAAAGCCGAGGCGGTTTGTCAGGAGGCCAATACTTTATCAACCAACTCCAAACTGAACTAGCTGCCCGAAATTTACAAGATACCGTTCATCTTCAGCCGGTTCGCTGTATGGCTGCCTGTAGTCGCCCTTGCAATGTGACTTTAGGTGCTCCTGACCGACTCACTTTTATTCTAAGTGGATTATCAACGACTGAATCAGCGACAGAATTAGTAGAATTTTGTCAGCAATATACAACCTATCCAGGGGGTCGCGTTCCTTTCAAAGAACGTTCCGCTGTCATTCGAGCCGCTTCGGCTTTTATCCTGCCTGCCTTACCCGCACCAAACTAGGTATTAATTTACTGACTAATCCATTCAAAATACAAACGTACCACTACGCTGTTGAATAGTTTTGTCAGTCAAGCAGGCATTCAGCTATCAGCTTATGGGCTATGGGCATACTATTTGAATAGGGTAAGTTACACTTAACAGCTTCTGAATCAGCGATGCAGCCTGAGCTTTAAGCTAACGGCTGAATGCTGACATATCAACTACGATCACACAAACTAGAAATACGCTCTTTCCCAGAGTAAACATTAAACCGTTTTCCCCGCAGAAATCCCACTAGAGTAATCCCAAACTCTCTGGCTAGGGTTACCGCTAGACTGCTGGGCGCAGATACAGCGCAAACAATTGGTACCCTAGCCATCAGACATTTCTGTAAAATCTCAAAACTAGAGCGCCCACTGACCATGACAATGCGATCGCTTAAGGGCAGTTGATTAGTTAATAACGCTGAACCCACCAATTTATCCACAGCATTGTGACGTCCTACATCCTCTTGTAAACAGAGTAACTCTCCTTGGGAATTAAACAACCCAGCAGCATGGATTCCCCCAGTTGTGGAAAACACTGATTGAGCTGAACGCAGCTGTTCCGAGAGGCTGTAAATCACCTCAGTGCTAACTTCCATAGCATCAGACATCACTGGACACCCTCGCAACCGTAGTGCCTCAAGACTAGCTTTTCCACAAATTCCACAGGCGCTGGTGGTAAAAAAGTGGCGTTCCAGGGGCTGCAAATCTGGAGTAAGTTCTTCCCTCAGAGCCACATTCACAATGTTATAGCGCTGCTCACCATCTCGATTAGAATCCACACAGTAGCTAATCCGTTGAATATCATCCCGATCTTTCACAATTCCTTCACTATAGAGGAACCCTGCTGCTAGTTCAAAATCTGCCCCTGGGGTGCGCATCGTCACCGCAACGGTTTTCTGGGGGGAGGTCAGGCGAATTTCCAAGGGTTCTTCTGTTGCCAGTTGATCTAAACGCGATCGCACTTGGCTGTTTTCCACTACCCAGACTTGGGATTTAGTTTTGCTACGGTGCTGATTCATACTTTATACTCAGAGCTTGCACCAAGTTTAAAATTATCTGTAAAGGCAGGGAGTAGGGAGTAGGGAGTAGGGAGTAGGGAGTAGGGAGCGGTGCGACCCGTGGCGAATTTAATTCGCCTACGGAAAGCGCACGCCCTGGGAGTAGAACTGGATTACTATTACCTATTCCTTAAAATTATAAATATACCTCACTTATTTTATAAATACTATAGATTTATCTAACTTTTTATGGTATTCCTAAATTAAGCGATCGCTCTGCTATCAACAAACACAATAATTCCTAGCAACCAACCCTTTAAACCTCAGTTTTATTGACACCAATAAACCGTTATATTCCCTCCAACATTTCATCATCAGCATTAACTGAAATTAAGTAATTTATTAGATAGTAATCCGTAGAGTAATTGTGAGAATTTTTGTTCCCTGTTCCCTGTTCCCTGTTCCCTATTCCCTATTCCCTATTCCCTATTCCCTATTCCCTGCTCCCTGCTCCCTGCTCCCTAAAATCCAGAAATTGTTTACCTCATAGCTATGATAATTGCTATAAGTTTATGGTAACGTGATCAAGTCCCCAGATTTTAACGTTACTCCAAACTCATGCTGCGTCAACCAAAAAAACGCTGGACTCCTTCCCACTGGGCAAACTGGAAACCATTCGGTATTGGTGAACAATACCCGAACAATTATTGGGAAGTCTTCAGAGCAGCTTGGGAAAACCGAGACCAGTTATCCTATGCTTGGGATATCTTAAATCAGGGAGTGTGCGACGGTTGCGCCCTTGGCACTACTGGTATGAAAGACTGGACTCTTGATGGCGTCCATGTCTGTAATGTCCGGCTGCGGCTGTTGCGGATGAATACCATGGCAGCATTTGACCCCGAAATCTTAGCAGATGTCTCTCAGCTTCAGAGGAAAAAAAGTATCCAACTGCGGGATTTAGGACGGCTTGCTTACCCCATGATGCGGCAACGAGGGGAGCAAGGATTTCGTCGAATTAGTTGGGATAAAGCACTGGAATTAATCAGTGATTCCCTAAGGAATAGTTTACCTTCACCCATTGATAGCAGCACTAACCGATTTAGCGTTTATCTAACCAGTAGAGGTACAGTAAATGAAACCTACTATGCTGCCCAAAAAGCAGTGCGAGCGATAGGGACTAATAATATAGATAATGCTGCTCGCATCTGCCATTCTCCCAGTACTGCTGGACTTAAAGCCGGATTAGGAGTAGCAGCTACTACTTGTTCTTATAAAGATTGGATTGGCACAGATTTATTAGTATTCATTGGCTCTAACGTTGCCAACAATCAACCAGTTACAGTTAAGTATCTCCACTGGGCTAAGAAGGCTGGTACCAAAATCGTGGTAATTAACACTTACCAAGAACCAGGTATGGAACGCTATTGGGTGCCTTCGATTCCCGAAAGTGCCTTATTTGGTACTAAATTTGCCGAAGACTTCTTTTTAATCAACATGGGTGGGGATATGGCATTCCTCAATGGCACCCTCAAGGAGATGATTGCCAACCATTGGGTAGACTTATCCTTCATCAAAAATCATACGACTAATTTTGAGCAATTAAAAGCAACCCTAGCTAACCAATCCTGGGAAGAACTAGAACAGCTTTCCGGTACTTCCCGTGAACAGATGTACGCCTTTGCCAAGATGCTAGCTGAAGCTGATAAAGCTGTGTTTGTCTGGAGCATGGGTATTACCCAACATCAGTGTGGCGAAGATAATGTGCGAGCCATCATTAACGTAGCCTTAGCAAAAGGGTTTGTTGGTCGAGAAGGCTGTGGGTTAATGCCGATTCGGGGTCACTCTGGGGTGCAAGGAGGAGCAGAAATGGGATGCTATGCCACGGTTTTTCCTGGTGGCAAGCCCATTACTCCAGAAAATGCTGCTAAGCTCAGCCAACAATGGCAGTTTGAAGTACCCACCACCAAAGGATTAACAGCAGCGGAAATGATTGATGCTGCCCATTCAGGGGAGTTGGATATAGTATTTTCCGTCGGAGGCAATTTCCTGGAGGTGTTGCCAGAACCGGATTATATCAAAGAGGCACTACAGCGAATCCCTCTGAGAGTCCATATGGATATTGTCCTCTCCAGTCAAATGTTAGTAGAACCTGGAGAAACCGTACTCTTGTTACCCGCCACGACTCGCTACGAAATTCCAGGGGGAGTCACTGAAACCAGTACCGAGAGAAGGGTGATTTTCAGTCCAGAAATTCCTGGCCCTCGGATTGGGGAAGCCCGTCCGGAGTGGGAAGTCTTTATGGAGCTAGCACGGCGAGTGCGTCCCGATTTGGCAGATAAATTACACTTTGATAGCACAGCCGCGATTCGGGCAGAAATTGCCCAGGTTATCCCCCAGTATGCTGGTATCCAACATCTTAAGGAAGCCGGTGATCAGTTCCAGTATGGCGGTTCCCATCTTTGCTTTGGTTGGAATTTCCCCACACCGGATGGTTTAGCCCATTTTTCCCCTTTATCTCCACCTAAGCTAGAACTGCCAGAAGGTCATTTCTTGGTAGCCACCAGGCGAGGTAAACAATTTAACAGCATGGTGCAAGAACAGAAAGATGCCATTACTGGGGCAAAGCGAAAGGCCGTGCTGATTAGTCAGGTGGATGCTAAAAAACTGAGATTAAACCATGGCGATGCCGTAATTCTGAGGAATCAACAGGGTCAATTCCAAGGACACATCCATATCGCACCGATTACACCAGGAAATTTACAGGTACATTGGCCTGAAGGAAATGTGCTATTGGATAAAGGCAAGCGATCGCCTGAAGTAGATATTCCAGACTACAATGCTTTGGTTCGACTGGAGAAGGTTTAACGATCAGAACTTGTGTGAACAGATAGTATCGAGTTCGGTTAATTACTTTGTATTCAGGTAATTTGTAATTTATACTTTTTAAGTTACAAGTTACAAGTTACAAGTTACAGGTGACAAGTTACAAGTTATAAGTTTTATAGGGCACCTCAATGAATTGTGATAATTTTTGTGCCCTACTCCCTACTCCCTACTCCCTGTTCCCTACTCCCTACTCCCTACTCCCTACTCCCTACTCCCTACTCCCTACTCCCTGTTCCCTCAGACCTGAGATTAGGCATCATTAGTCAGCAACATATCGCCATCCTTGAGGTTCATATTCCCGTTGAATTCGCACCATCCAGCTACCTTGTGGAAGCTCTATGGGCTGATGCTCTTCGTGAGTTAAGGTTGCTATTTCTGAGAGAACTTGTAGATAAAGGATGCCATTTTTTTCGTATAACTGAGCAACACCATCACTGATGCGATGGGAATGTCCAGTTACCTCTCCTTCTGCTAGGGTTAGGTGAGGTAACTGTTGTCCATTGATTTGCTCTACAGGAAGTAAAATAACGTCCCCTTGTCGAATAGGTTGCATAGGTTCTTTGATTAGTTGTTAGTTTGATTAGTTGTTAGTTTGATTAATTGTTAGTTTGATTAATTGTTATCTAGTTATCGATTAGTTGGGAAAGGTCATATATCATGTCGGGATAATTACCCTTAATAAAAATCTCCCCCATCTCCCCATCTCCCCATCTCCCCATCTCCCCATCTCCCCATCTCCCTATCTCCCTATCTCCCCACACTTCCCACCCTCCCCTCGCTCTCTAGAAAGATGGGTATTCAACCTGACTTGATAATAAGGGTTCTTTTTCCCCTTACTATAGCATTTATCCTAGTAATGATGTACAGTCAATTGGCTTATGCCTACTCCCTATTGCGTACTCCCTATTGCCTAAAACCTAGGACAAAGTACTTGATAAGTATGAAAAATTATAGGTTTTATAAACGAGTTGTGAAAATTCCGAAACCCAAAATCATTGTGAGTACGGGTATCCTGCCCCCGTGAAATTTCACAACCTATTTATAATTGCTATAGACAATCAAAACTCAAAAGTTTTCAATTAACAATAAACAATTAACGATTAACCGCTATATAATTAAATTTTGTAATTTTTTTTTATTAAACTTGATAGAAATTAATAATTTGTTACAATAAAAGATACTCATTATCTATAATAGAACTAATATGACACGCCAGCAATTGAAATCGAACCTGCCAACAAAAATTTGCCCTGTTTGTCAACGTTCCTTTACATGGCGCAAAAAATGGCAAGATTGTTGGGAGGAAGTCAAATATTGCTCAGAGCGCTGTCGCAGACGGAAATCTGGCGTGAAGCAGAGATGAGGTATCAAGGATAACCAGGGCTAGTTCCAAAGGTTTCGTCAGTGAACTTTTTGTGTTTTGTATATTTTCATACTTGACACAGCAGACTCTCATAATTCACACTATGTGTTCTAATCCTTAATCTTTTCTTCATTCTTGTGTATGTTTGTGAAGACGGTGTGTCCCAAAGTCATTATCCACGGTGGTGCTGGTAGTTCTATAAAAGGCAAAGGAGGGGCTGATGCGATTCGCAAGTCCCTCCACTCAATTATTGAGGAGATTTATGCCTTGTTAGTGAACGGTAGTAGTGCGACTGATGCTGTGGTCCGAGGCTGCCAACTGTTAGAAGATGACCCGCGCTTTAATGCTGGAACCGGTTCAGTGTTGCAATCAGATGGGCAAATCCGGATGAGTGCGTCCCTGATGGAAGGTCAATCTCAGCGCTTCAGCGGTGTGATTAATGTGTCGCGAGTGCAGCATCCGATTCAGCTGGCAGAAGCGTTGCAAGGCTCCGATGACCGCGTGCTGTCGGACTATGGAGCGGCAGAATTGTTACGAGACATGCAACTCCCGGTTTACAATCCTATGACGCAGCTGCGGTTACAAGAGTGGCTCAAAGAAAGGCAGGCCAATTTTAGCCATAAGATGGCGGGAGTGATTGCTGAGGACGAATTGGTGACCAGCTCTGAAGCTCGAAGGGGAACCATTGGTGTGGTTGTACTAGATAGCCGGGGTCATCTGGCAGCAGGGACCTCTACTGGTGGTAAGGGTTTTGAACGGATTGGTCGCGTCAGTGACTCGGCAATGCCAGCAGGAAATTACGCTACTGGTGATGCAGCAGTGAGCTGCACCGGTATCGGGGAAGACATTATGGAAGAGTGTCTAGCAGCACGGATTGTGGTGCGAGTCACTGATGGTTTATCCCTGGTGAATGCCATGGAGCGTTCATTTAAGGAAGCTCGGAAGAATCAGCGAGATTTTGCCGCTATCGCTCTAGATGCTAATGGTGCGATCGCATGGGGCAAAACTAGCGAAGTTCTGCTAGCGGCTTATCATACTGGCGAAAAGATTGTGGATACCTTGAATATGACTAAGGATGTGGAATTTTTGTCGATTTAAGTCGATTTAAATGTATCTGAACAATTACGCATACAGGATGCTGAAATCTTGATAGTCATTAGTAATGGCTTTTCGGTACCTGTTAGACTAAGCTGTTAACTTTAGTGGCCTCAAACTGCTATTGTGTATAGCTTTGATATTTTGATAATTGATTTTTTATACTAAATAGTATCTCAATGGCTAAAAGCGTTGCCTAGCAATACTTTTAGCCATTTTTTCTGAGAATTAGCCTTGTGGTCAACCCCTCAGCTCCTACTCCCTACTCCCTACTCCCTACTCCCTACTCCCTACTCCCTACTCCCTTGTGGGATTTCCAAATTCCATAGAGCATCAATCCCACTACCCACATAGTCTGAGGCTTGGTGCAGCTCAATCCATTGTGCAAGAGCACTAGACACATAACTAGATGGTTTACCTAACTCAGCTAAGGTCTCAGCTGCTGAGGCCCGTACACCAGACTCTTCATCTTTGAGGCACCCCAGCAAAGCAGTGATCACAACTTGTGAAGAATTACCCAACTGGCTTAAGGCATTAATAGTGGCACAACGTACATCAGAATCTTCATCTTCTAGCTGGGGTAGTAGGGCACTGACAACTGTTTCAGAAAGGTTCCCTAACTGACCATTACCAAAAATTATGTATGGGTTTAAAGCCCCGTCCTTCTAGGACGGCTTTTCTGAGATATGTCCTGATAGTTTTCGCTAAATGTGGTACTCTAAAAGAGTAACGGAAAGGGTCGATATCCGATGATCATATTAGAGTTTAAAGCTAAAGGCAAAAAGTCCCAGTATCAAGCCATTGATGAAGCTATCCGGACAGTTAGATTTATCCGAAACTCTTGCATTCGTCTATGGATGGATAATAAAGGGACGGGAAAATACGACCTTAGCAAATATTGCAAAATATTAGCTAAACAGTTCCCATTTGCTAATGAATTAAACTCTACCGCTCGACAAGCTGCTGCTGAAAGAGCATGGTCATCGATTGGCCGTTTCTATGACAACTGCAAGAAGAAGGTACCTGGTAAAAAGGGTTTTCCTAAATTCCAAAAACGTGGCAGGTCAGTCGAATACAAACAATCAGGCTGGAAATTATCCCCTGATAAAAAGTCAATCACCTTCACTGACAAGAAAGGAATTGGGAAACTCAAGCTCAAAGGTACATGGGACTTGTGGCGCGAGACCGCGAAGCAAATCAAGAGGGTTAGGATAGTCCGTCGAGCCGATGGATACTATGTCCAGTTCTGTGTTTCAGTTGACATAGCGGAAGAACTGGAGCCAACTGGGAGCGCTATTGGATTAGACGTCGGACTAAAGGACTTCTATACTGATTCCGTTGGGAACGCTGAACCTAACCCCCGGTTTTATCGGACTGGAGAAAAGCGTCTAAAATTTTATCAACGTCGGGTTTCCAGAAAAAAGAAAGGCTCTGCTAACCGTAAGAAAGCTATTAATAAACTAGGTAGAACACACCTCAAAATAAGTAGGCAGCGTGAGGAACATGCCAAGAGACTGGCACGTTGCGTAATCCGGTCTAACGATCTGGTCGCTTATGAAGATTTGAGGGTCAAAAATCTGGTCAAAAACCATTGTCTTGCCAAGTCAATTAATGATGCAGGTTGGTATCAGTTTCGGAAATGGATGGAACAGTTTGGTATTAAGTTCGGGAAGGTAACTGTTGCAGTTAATCCTGCTTATACTAGCCAAAATTGTTCTAGGTGCGGTGAAGTAGTGAAAAAGTCTTTATCGACTAGAACCCATGTATGTAAGTGTGGTTGCAGGCTTGATAGAGATTATAATGCTGCAATCAACATCCTAAAAAGAGCCTTAAGTACTGTGGGGCACACAGGAACTTGGATCCTAGATCCGAACGCTTTGGGAGATTTGGCCTCTACTCTTCCTGGCTCTGGCCTGGTTGAGCAAGTCGAGTCTGTGAACAAAGAATCCCCGCGTCTTTAGACCGGGGAGTGTCAACTAACTGACCTAAAGCAGTAGCGGCGGCACAACGGAGATCAGAATCTTGATCTTTGAGGGATGTGATTAAAGCACTGACTACGGTTTCACTACGCTGGTCTAATTTACCCAACACTGAAGCACTCAAGCAACGAACACGAGAATTTTGATCGTTTAGCCTTGTCAATAACGCACTCACAACGGTTTTACCACGCTGCTTCAATTTGCCCAATGCCCAGATACTGGAGTAACGAACACGAGAATTTTTATCGTTTAACCGCATCAACAAGCTATTCACGACTGGCTCAGAAACCTGAGCTAATTCACCTAATGCTAAAGCTGCTTCAGAACGAACCGTAGCATCGTCATCTTTTAGCCAGCTCAGCAATGTATTTACTAAGCTTTCTGAAGTATTGTCTAATCTGACAATAGCGCTTAGTGATAAGTTCTGAGGATTTTTTGGAAGACTAGTGTTATCTAGAGTAGTGAGATAATAGTCAGGAGAGTCTAATTTATTTAAACTATCACTAGTTAATCTATCACTAGTTAATATCTCACTGGCCTGGTGACGCACGGTATTATTATTATCCTCTAGCCCTGCCAAAAAGGTTTTGAGGACTGTCGGGTTTTGCCATAATTGGTTTTGCCCTAACTGGTTTTGCTCTAACTTGACTTGGGTTTCCTGGGATTGTGTATCTTTCTGAGAGTTTGCTCTATCTTTCAATAGTTGTAAAAGGTCAAGTTTAATCTCAGTCTGATTCAAGTCGGATAGGATTTGAAAGACTTGCTGATGAATTTGGTAACCAACTCGCCGTGAATCACTGGCTGCTAGGGTAACTAATGCTGCTAAAATTTCTTGCAGTAGGGAATTATCTGCTATTTTCAAGGGTTGAGGATTTTCTGCAAGGCAAGTGGCAGCAAATAATAAATCCCGATGTAACCAAGACTCATACTCACTGCCATGATTTAAAATTTCCTGAATTGCTTTAGCGGCTTTTTTTGGTTTAAGCTGAGCAATTAGTAGCAGCAACACGTCTTGCCAGTGGGAGTCATGGAGATAGTCTTGGATATGATTAAGGATAATCTCAAAATTTTCTTCATTATCGGCTTGATAGTTAATTTCTTGAGCACACAGATAGTCTTGAAAGATTTTATGGATAAAGGCGTAACCATCCAATCCTTGTTGTGTTAAAATGCCAGTGCGATGCTCCTTTGGAGCCGCTACGCGAACGCTAATTAAATTAACCAACCGTTTTGCCTCTGCCTTGGCCTCGTCTAACTGAATCTGTTTCAGGTTTTTAATTTCTCTACCAAACCAAGCGATCAGTTCATCTCGATTAATTACTATCCTACCTTCTTTCTCCGTTTTACTCTCCTGGATATTCATCCAATACCCGAGACGTTCCATCAATCGTCTACAATCATTCAATCCCAGATATTTCAGCTTCTGATTATTACTAATATCTGGACTACTATCAGGTTTATTATCCCAGGAGGTTAATAACAGGTCTACTGCCTGGTCATAAAGCTGATAGCGCTCCAAAGGCAATCGGAAATGATAGCGGTGAATTAGGGTAATAATTGTCAACAATAGGGGGTTTCGTGCCAGGCGTCTAATCTGCTGATGCTCATATAGCACTTTGCTCAGGCTTTCTTTAAGTCGTTGTGCTTCTGCTTTGTATTGAATCTGACTATAGTACCAGCGCTGAATAAATTCCTCTATTTGACTGTCATCAAATAACTGAAGTTGATAGTGATAAAAATCTTGGTTCCAGAAAAACTCCCAGGGGATATTTGAGTTAAGGTAACGGTCGTTATCGGAGGTAATAATTACCCAATTATTAGGAAATTGCTGGATAAAATCCTTAATTTGCCCTACGACTTCCTCACCTTTGGCTGGTTCTGTAACTTGATCAAGCCCATCGAGCAAAATCAATGTTCGTCCATCTTCCAGCCAATGTTCAAAGAAACCTTTAGGCAGGGATTTCAGCAATAGGTTTTTTTCAGCAAACTGCCGTGCATAGTCTAGAATACTGATATCTGAATACTCGACCCAATCCCGAATATCAATTAAAATCGGCAGCCAGTCAAGATCTGGCGCTAACCCCATTGCTTCTGGTTGCTTCTGGGCTAACATGACAGCAACATAATTCATTAAGGTGGTTTTACCTGAACCAGGCGCACCCAGTAACATGACGTTTCGGGATTTAGCAGAGGTAACCTGCCAGGTTTTTACCGCTAATAAATATTGGGCAAGAGTTTTTTTAACCGTTTGCATGGGCAATGGTTGCCATTGCTTACCGGGTAATGCTACCTGAGGGTGAAAAGCCCGCGACTCTACCGGTCGCTGACTACTGGGAGGATGTAACACTTCCACCTCAGGCATGACAAAAATTTGGTCAAGCTTAAGGGAATGGTTTCCATGCTGGGTCGCTACCAACATCCCAGCAAACTTAACATGATCAATCTTGTTGGAAATTTGCTGGAAATAGTTTTCCTTAGTTAGTTGAAATTGTAAATAAGTGCTGGTTTTCTCAGTATAAGTCTTGACAAAGGTTTCCATCCAGGGAAGGATAAAACTATCTTGTGGTTGAGTGGGGGCATAGTTTGAGGCTACCTGCTTAAATTTCTCCACAAGCAAAGAGGTTAATGGTGCTTTGTGCTCCTCTTGGAGGGGTTTGTGTAATTCCTCCTGTACTTCCCTATCTTGGAAAAAGTCTTCCAGAAAAAACGCGATCGCATCAGGAGCAGAGTAATAGAAAAGGCGCTGCTCTGGTGCCAAGGGTTCTTCTCGCACTAGGGCAGCTTTGAGTCCTTGCTCTACTGCTTTGTGGATGTCGGCAGGAGTTAGCCTAGTTTGAATTTTTCTCCCTAAAATAGGGGTAACAGATTTAGCAACAACAGAAGCAATTTCCCAGGTCATCAGGCTAGCTAAATTTTACCTCAACAATTATTATCGCAGTCTTTAGTCATTTGCTTCCCCTTCTTACTTCTGTTACCCCTATTGCCCCTCTTGAAACACCCAATTTAGGGAATTTAGCAACAACCTGATCAACTTACAGCCATCCCTATACTTGCTCAGCTGTTGGAATCTTCAGTGGTCTTTAATCGCCAACCGGGTTTAACTACCTGATTTCCACGAGCTATTACCAAGCTATCGTTTGGAACATCCTTGGTAACCACAGAACCAGCGGCCACAGTGACATCTTCTCCTAAGGTGAGTGGTGCCACCAAAACACTATTCGAGCCAGTCTTAGTGCGATCGCCTATCTGGGTTTTATGCTTTTTAACACCATCGTAATTGGCAGTAATCGTACCTGCGCCAATATTCACTCGGGACCCTAGGGTAGCATCTCCTAAATAAGATAGATGAGAGGCATTAGTGCGATCGCCAATCTGAGTATTTTTCAGTTCCACAAAATTTCCGATACGGCAGGATTCTCCTACTTGGGCATTACCCCGAAGATGGGAATAGGGACCAATACGGGTGCCATCTTGAACCACAGAATCACTGACCACTGAATATAGCACGGTCACCTTCTCACCCAACTGGCTATTTTCAATCAGACTCCCTGGGCCAATCCTGCTACCAGCACCAATCACGGTCTTACCCCGCAAATGAGTTTGGGGCTCAATGATGACATCAGGTTGCAATTGGACAGTGTCATCAATGGTGATACTGTTTGGGTTAATTAATGTCACCCCTGCCTTCATCCAGCTATCCTTAATCCGCTCTTGCAAAATCTGCTCAGCCATGGCCAGCTGTTTACGGTCATTAATCCCTAGAATTTCGTGGTAATCTTCCACATCCACTGCCATTACTGGATTAACCATGGTAACCGTATCCGTTAGGTAATACTCATTTTGGTCATTATCCGCAGAGAGTTTTGGTAAGACCAAAGCCAATTGAGACCAGTTGAAGCAATAGACACCAGCATTGATGCGGTTATTTTGCTTTTGAGCATCAGTGCAATCCCGGTGTTCCACAATCTGTTGCAGCTGATTGTTACTATCACAGAAAACCCGTCCATAACCGGTGGGATTGGGCACATGGGCAGTTAGGATCGTAGCGCCATTGTTATGGGCTTGATGGCTTTCTAATAGTTGTTTAATGGTGTCGGGACGCAACAAGGGAACATCACCATTTAAGACCAGTAAGTCTCCGGTATCGTCTGCCAAGTGGGGCAACAGTTGCTGGACGGCATGACCAGTACCCAATTGCTCTTTCTGTTCAACGAATTCTACATTGGTGTAGGCGCTCAGACTTTCTTTTACCCGTTCACTCTGATAGCCACAAATCACCATCACTCTGGAGGGGTTAATAGAAACACAACTGTTGAGCACTCGCTCCACTAGAGTTTGTGAACCCAAACGGTGACAGACTTTGGGCAGGTCAGATTTCATGCGAGTTCCGCGTCCTGCCGCTAGAATTGCTACTGCAACCATAGATTAGCTTTTTGCTTCCATCTTTGCATCCCTATCATACTCACACTTGACCTCAGTTTGATGTCATAAATTGGCAGTTTTGTTAAAGATGCACGAGAGAGAATTAATAATTCCGGAGAAGCATGATTACTATATTGGGAGAATAAATAGTGTTATTCCCTATTTAATTTGATTAATTGCTAATTAAGTCAATAATTACCGTATTATTACTATAAAAGGGGAATCGGGAATCGGGAATCGGGAATCGGGAATCGGGACTCCATCGCTTAAACCTGTCTTGCCTTTTGCCTTTTGCCTTTTGCCTGGCGTTGCGTCAGTCTTTGAATGAATAGGAGTAGAGTGGGCATCCTGCCCGCGCGAAAATAAGCATGAAACTGGCAAGATGCCAGTTCTACACAAGATGCCAGTTCCACACAAGATGCCCATTCCAGGAAACTGGCAAGATGCCAGTTCCACACAAGATGCCCATTCCAGGAAACTGGCAAGATGCCAGTTCTACACAAGATGCCAGTTCCACACAAGATGCCCATTCCAGGAAACTGGCAAGATGCCAGTTCTACACAAGATGCCAGTTCCACACAAGATGCCCATTCCAGGAAACTGGCAAGATGCCAGTTCTACACAAGATGCCAGTTCCACACAAGATGCCCATTCCACCTCACTCTTAAAATCATTCAATTATTAAGCAACACCTTTTGCCTTTTGCTACTCCCTACTCCCTACTCCCTACTCCCTACTCCCTACTCCCTACTCCCTACTCCCTACTCCCTACTCCCTGTTCCCTATTCCCTGTTCCCTATTCCCTTTGCTCTCTCAACCAACGCTTTTTCCAATGGGAAGTTGCTTCAAGTAAAGAGTTTTGCTGCTCATGGCGGCGTCGGTGTAGAATGTCTGAGGCTGAGTCTGATAAATTCGGGTCTCGGTAAGGCACAGCGGCACGAGTTTGCAAATGTTCTTGTTCTCGGATTGATAAGCTAGGTAAATCAGCTTCAGTAAAGCTAGCGACAGTACCGGGTTGCCGATTTCCCACTTCAATGGTAGAGCCAATAGTAAACCCAGCTGTGATCAGGGCAATTCTCACTGCTGCGGCACAAGAGTAGGTGGCTAGTCTACCGGTGTCTGAGCAACATTGGGCTAAGTGTTGAATAAATTCGAGAGTCCATAATTGGGGACAGTTGGGTGGGGAAAAGGGGTCAAGAAAGATAGCATCAGCTTGGAAGTTAGCTTGTTGCACCTGTTGGATAGTTTTTCTGGCATCACCGAGATAGAGTTGAGCTTGCAATTGCTGGGTTTCAACCAGTCCAGTAGTTGCCAGAGCCTCTAATAGTTGGGGGATAGGATTGGGAAAGTGATTAAGCCAACCCTGAGCGATCGCAGCTTGTGGTACGGTAGAGTGTAATTCTAGGGCAACTAGTTGGACATGGCAGTGGGGATTGTGTGTCCAAATTTCCGCTAGGGCAGCAGCGCTGTTGTAACCTAGACCATAACAGATATCTAATAACCGTAGCACTGGCTGTTGGGCTTTTTCAGCTATTTGGCAGGGTTTGACAAACTTCAGCTGGGCTTCTTCTATGGCACCTTGTCGGCTGTGATAGGATTCACCAATTTCTGAACAAAAGAAGGTGAATGAGCCATCAGCAGTCATTTCGGGTGTGAATACCTTTTTATCGGGCATTAGGGAGTAGGGAGTAGGGAGTAGGGAGTAGGGGTAACAGGGAACAGTTAATGTAGGGTGGGCAGTGCATCAGACAGATTCACCAAGCTGGTTATAGGGTTACTCGGCACTGCCCACCATCTGCCCACCATAGAAGGTTATGTGGTTGTTCGCCTTTGGCGTTCCCGTGGGGTAGGTTATTTGCCCAACATGCAACATGTAACCTGCTAACTTTCAACCCTTCTAGGGGAAGAGTTGATGCTGGAATTTATAATAATTAATGGCAAAATCCCCCAAGCTACCAAAACCCTAGTCTATGACACATCCTTTTCAAACACCCCACAGCGGATATCACTGGGACGGTAAGAGCGATCGCTTTTTTGAAGGTTGGTACTATCGGGTGACGTTACCCAGTTGTGGTCAGACGTTTGCGTTTATGTATTCCATTGAAGACCCCATTGGTGGTCAACCCTATAGTGGGGGTTCAGCCCAAATTCTAGGCCCTGATGATCAGTATCTGTGTCGTACCTTCCCCCATCCGGAACAGTTTTGGGGGTCATCGGAATCCTTAGGTCTAGGACATTGGGGTAAAACTAAATTACAAATTACTCCTCAATACCTTGACCCGGATAAATTTGAGTATCAAATCAAGGAAGGATATCAGGCTACAGCTACCTTGAATCAAGGGTTTATTCGGGACCCAGCCAGCGGAAACTATTGTGATTGGCGCTATGAAATTAAACCGATTTATGGCTGGGGAGATCAGGGAAAACCCCAGCAATCAACCGCTGGCTGGCTTTCGTTTTTACAGATATTTGAACCAGGATGGCAAATCTTGATGGCCCACGGTTTAGCCACTGGCTGGATTGATTGGAATGGTAGGCTATATGACTTTACCAATGTCCCGGCCTATGGGGAAAAAAATTGGGGTCGTGCTTTTCCTAAGAAGTGGTTTTGGCTTAATTGCAACAGTTTTACCGATCAACCAGACCTGGCTCTAACTGCTGGTGGTGGTAGACGGGAAGTAATGGGGTTGGCAGAAGCAGCTGCATTGATTGGCATTCACTACGAAGGTAAATTTTATGAATTCGTGCCGTGGAATTCAGAAGTAAGCTGGCAGATTGAGCCTTGGGGAAATTGGCAGATGCAAGGGCGCAATGGGGAGTATGAAGTAGAGTTAACTGGTACAACTGACTATCCTGGTACACCTCTACGAGCTCCGACGGAACAGGGGTTAGATTTCATTTGCCGGGATACTATGCAAGGTCACCTGAGGTTGGAACTTAAACAACGACGTGGGGATAACGTTGAACCGATTTTGATAGCTGAAAGTAAGTTATGTGGATTAGAAGTTGGTGGTATTCCTTGGGAGAAACCCTGGAATTCTTCTGCTAAATTGCCTTGGGTTTTGTGATATAGTTCTACGCCTAAGGCAAGAGGCATGCATGCTAAAGTTTACTACCACAGCTTTTCAGATTTTATCTTCATTGGCTTTTATGTTATTAAACAGGAATTCTTGATAATAACTAGACAGCTTGATTAGTCATCAGACTTATATTTGATCTTCATAACATAATTTGTTTTACCTTTGCTTCCGAATGTCACATCGACACCTTTTATACCATCTACATTAATTCCCAAAGCAACATCACGGCTCATCTGAATCTCCATTTCATCAACGTTTTGCTTGCGCCCCTCCTCAATGACTGACCTTATGATTGCACTATCATCTTGAGAAAGATTACCTGGTGATTTCACTAGATCTACTACATATCTAATAAGTGCCCATTCAATTTTATAAGTGAAAAATATATCGATAAAGGTTTCCCATGTAAATTTAAATTCAAGCTTCTTTGTTTTATCGTTATAAACTAGTGTCATAGCATCATTTAGTTTTTAACAATACCTTCGCCAATCTAGGATATGAAAAATTGCAATTAGTCAACAGGGCTTTGGTAGGATACTTGGTATTACCCCTAATACAGTATCTCAAAAGCCCATTTTTGAGCGATTTACACCGATTGAGTATCAATCTTAACCATTTGTACAGCCTCACAGTAAATTACTTAATGCTTATCAGCCTTAGTAATAATATAGCGGTTTTAAATTCGGTGAGGTAGACAATTTTGGGATTTTAGGGAACAGGGAACTTCGCAATTGGGAACTTCGGAATTGGTAAAAAATCCTGTCTAAATCATAAGTATGGAAAACGCTATATAAGAGATTGACAGGGAGCATGTCACTTATGCAGAGCATTTGTACTAAAGCTATAGCCCCCTCATGGGTTTTAGCTTGCTCTAATACTAGATAGTTCATCAACTTTGACCTGCTCCCGATTGAAACTC
The DNA here is from genome assembly GCF_010672755.1 of Moorena sp. SIO1F2. Taxonomy (NCBI): domain Bacteria; kingdom Bacillati; phylum Cyanobacteriota; class Cyanophyceae; order Coleofasciculales; family Coleofasciculaceae; genus Moorena; species Moorena sp. SIO1F2. The sequence continues at coordinate 25,381 of NZ_JAAHFV010000022.1, read as the reverse complement.
CTCAAGGCTATAAGCCGGGGGAGTTTCAAAATACTACAGTTTGAAGTGCATAAGGTGGGCGGAAACATTGGCAAAACATAGGGAAATGCGATGCTCCTTGGCCTTTGGGCCACGCTACGCGAATGGAGCCGCTACGCGATCGCAAAAACCAAAATCCCCAGAAACGTCACCCCAGATACCATTGTTCAAGATCAAAAAAAAACCCCAGCGGGTAGCTGAGGGATTAGTCAGGGTGCATCTACTATTTCTGAATCCAAGGGAGTTCTACCTATATCCGGAAATATTTCCAAAACCTAGGAAAATGCGATATAGCGTTTTTCATAGCTATGAGGTAAACAGTATTTTTTCCCACTTCCGACTTCCCTGCTCCCTGCTCCCTGCTCCCTGCTCCCTAAAATCCACCGGCGTAAGTACCTCACCCAATTTCAAAATACTACATCAACCCAAAGACCGCAGAAAATTACCTAATCCTACACCAATAAACGTAGCTACTGCATAACCCAGAGTACCGCAAAGAATAGCAGGAGTAACAAGTTTATCCCACTGCCGTGCTGTCGCCATAGCCGCTGCTGTAGTTGGCCCACCCATATTAGCATTGGACGCAATCAGCAATTCAGCTAAATCCAAACCCAGCAATCGACCAACTCCCAGTAGCACTAACAAATGGATGGCGAGAATTAATCCAGCAAAGATAAACAGAACTGATCCGACTCGTAGCACTATTTCCACATTAGCGCTGGCTCCAATTACAGCAAAAAATACCTGCATCAGCAGATAGCCAATTTTTTCTGCTGCGGTTATCCTACCTAAATAACTTGGAAATACTGTCGCTAGCATCACAATTAAAACCGTTACCACCAGAATTCCCCCTTTGTTGAAGCCCAACCAGCTAGCGAGACCATAACCTACAGCACAAGTGGTCATACTAATGGCTAATGCCAAAGTGATATCGATAACAGAGAGTCCTTGTCGAGACTGGGAATCAAAGACACTAAACTGGCTAGAATTAGTATTCTCATGGGAACGTTGGTTAGGGAAAATTCCCCGTAGCCACTTCATTGAAGGTAAAGCAAACAACAGTAAAAAGTACAAGGTCATAACTAAATTATCTGCTGCTACCCCGGCACTGAGTAAATCTCCTGCTCGTAACCCAGTGCTTTCAGCGGTTGCCGCAAAATTAACAGAACCACCAATATAAGTAGCACAAAAAATTGCTGCCAACTTCCAACCTTCTTCTCCTAAAGGAATGAGATAGTAAGCCACTACTGTTCCTAGGATTGTTCCCACTGCACCAATGACATAGGCAATTAAGGTAGACCCAGCCTCCCACACAATCCGAAACAAGTCAGCTTGGAATAGTAGCAAAGGAATCGCTAAAGGAACTAAGTAAGACCAGACCACCCCATAGGTGGGAGCATCCGGTGGGATAATCCTAAGATTAGATAGGATGAAGGTTACCAAAATGGTCACAACAGCCCCAGATAGTTTAGCTCCCCAAGGAGTACGTTCTGCCCACAATCCAATTGTTGCTGCTGACAGCAGCACAGCCCATAAAGCGAAATCTTGATCAGGATTTATTAGAGAGGTTGCCATTTTGCTTATCTAAAAGCTTTTGAAAATAGATTGTCAAGGATTTTGCGATCTTCGTCTAGGTCAGCTTCGGTGTAGGGAAGGTAAGCTTTTTCCTCCTTGAGGAATTGGTAGGTTTCCCAGCGAGAAGAAAAGTTAAGGATTCTGCGGACTTGAGCAGCACCAAGGTGACCTTGACGATAGTGATCAGCCACGATCAGTTCAAGGATTCTGCGGGAGAGGTCACCTACTTGGAGTTGACTAGCGATTTCATCGGGGAGTTGGATGGTAATTTCCATAGGGGTGATCCGAGTCTGTCCATAGATGCAGTGTAACTCCAAAGTTAGGGAGCAGGGAGCAGGGAGTAGGGAGTAGGGAAGACAGAATAGGAAACTTCAGATCAGGAAAAAAATCCTGTGTACCTCATAGCTATAAGAAGCGCTATATAAATAGGTTATCGAATAGGGGAGTTTGTTCGCGTAGCGTGGCCAAAGGCCAGGGGAAAAGAATACCCCGTCCTCTTAGGTCTTAAAGTTACCGTAAGGAGAGTGGAGCCTTAATCAATAAGTTTTAACCTTTTTATGCATAGCCTGCCAACCATAAAGGCTCCACTCTCCTAAGGTTTCGTCTCCAGGGATGAATTTTCCCTTCAAATACCGATCACTCAGGTAGCACACCAGTCTTTCCCAAAAATTCCAGATACTCCGATAGACTTAACTCCGAAGAAGCTGCTAGGTATTTCAATCCATTCCAAGCCGTTTGTGTGGCCTTGATGCTATGGGTTGTTTTAGGTTCGTCATAAAGTCGGGGTCTTCCTACTTTTTTTGATTTTTGTTTAGGCATCCTCTTGTCAATATAATTTCGGAAATATATAATTAAGATAGCACGGATGGAGAGGTCGAGCCATGCAGCTTGGATACGTCTATAAACTAAGACCCAATCATCAGCAACAAGCCACAATGAACCGATGGCTAGATATGCTGTTAGCGCAGTACAATTACTTATTGAGAGACAGAAATGAGTCTTATGATCAAGTTAGATCTCCAAGACTAGGTAATTACTGTGATTTTAAAAGTAAGGGAGAAGCGTGTCCATTGACCTGTTCCGTGAACAAGTCACATTCTATCGGATATCCTTGGAAAAAAAGTCAAAAGAACCCTCGTAGGAATGCTTACGAAGCTCAGAGCTCAAGTCTCCCAACTCTCAAAAAAGAGCGACCTTGGTACAAAACTATCAATTCAACTGTCTTGCAACAGACGTTAAGGCAGTTAGATGTGGCTTTTTCAAAGTTTTTCAAAGGAGAGACAGAACACCCTAAACCTAAGAGACGTTCGCGATTTAGAAGCTTCAAATATGCTCCAGGACAGGTAAAGCTGGATGGCAATCAAATCTATCTACCAGGGATAGGATGGATGCGTTTCCACAAGTCTCGCCCTATCCCTGATGGATTTACAGTGAAGTCCGTAACCGTTCGTCGAAAAGCACGGGGATGGTTTGTAAGTCTCCAGATTGAGGACAAATCGGTACCAGATCCATCTGTAAAAACTAAAGGCGAAATTGATGCATCTCGTGTCAAAGGTTGCGACCTGGGTATTAAAAAGCTCGTTAGTATTTCTAATGGAGAGATAATCAGCAATCCAGCTAACGACAAAAAATCAAAACGTCAAGCGAGACGTCTGAGATTAAGGCAAAGATCTGCGAGTAGGAAAAAGAAAGGCTCAAAAAACCGCAAAAAATCCTTCTCTAGAGTGGCTTCATTGCATGATCGAATCACTGATAAACGTCGTGCATATCACTGGGAAACTGCTAAAACCCTAACAAATGAAGCCGATGCCCTGATATTTGAGGACTTGAATATCAAAGGTATGAAGTCCCGTTGCAAACCTAAACCCAATGAAAATGGCGGCTACGAACGCAATGGGCAATCGGCCAAAAGAGGATTAAACCGTGCAATATCTAATGCTGCTTGGGGCGAGCTAGTTAAAAAGGTTGAAGTTGTGGCTGCAAAGTCAGGCATTCCAGTAATTAAAATCAACCCAAAACATACGTCTCAGCGATGTCCAAAGTGTCACCACACTAGTGGGAGTAATCGAAAAAAAGAAAAATTCGTTTGCACTGAGTGTGGGTATCACGATGATGCTGATGTAAATGGTGCAGTAAACATTAAAATGCGAGGTCTTAAAAAACTGGGTATTGACCCTACCCAGCTACCTTCGGTTCGAGGGAAAGTTACGCCCACGGAGTTAACAGCCATTTAGGTTGTGCCTGGGAATCCCCATCCTCTTAGGATGGGGAGGTTCAAGAACAATAGTGCTAATTTATCACAACATTAAAAACTCTTTCGAGCTCTTTCCTACTCCCTGCTCCCTACTCCCTGCTCCCTATTCCCTATTCCCTACTCCCTATTCCCTATTCCCTATTCCCTTTCTCCCAATCACTCAAACTGCCAAATCTTAATAGTATTATCTTGAGAACTACTAGCAATGGTACCACCATCATGGCTAATAGCAACGGTAGTAACAGCGCTTAAATGATCAGTAAGAGTATAGAGCAATTCACCACTACCAGGATGCCAGATTTTGACAGTCTTATCGGCACTACCACTAATTAATGTATTACCTTGAGGGCTAATGGCAATAGATTTAACAGCATGCCCATGTCCTGTGAGAGTAAGCAACGGTTTCTTTGGTATTTGTAAATACCGATCCCTCTTGAGCAACCAAATCTTAATCGTTTTATCAGCACTGCCACTAATTAAGATTTGACCACTAGGGCTAAAGGTGAGTGACTCTACCGATGCCGAATGTCCAGTAATCGTTGCGCTGAGCTTACCAGTTACTAAATTCCAAAGCTTAATGGTTTTGTCAGCACTACCACTAGCTAGCAGTTGTCCATCTTTACTAATAGCTACAGCATTAACTGTTCCTAAATGGCCAAAGAAAGTTGTCTGTAATGATGCCTTCTTCAGCATCCAAAGCTTAATGGTTTGATCAGCACTACCGCTAGCTAGAAGTTGCCCATTGTGACTAATTGCCAGACACTTTACCCAACCTGAATGTCCAGAAAGGGTATGAATTAAATTTCCCGTATACTCATGCCATAGTTTAATGGTATTATCCCAACTGCTACTAGCGATAATTTCTCCATCTGGACTAAACCCAACTGCTTCAATCACATTTAAATGTCCTGAAAGTTTGGCGACAACTGTTTTAGCTTGCCAGTTAAAAAGCGTGATAGTTTTATCTGTACTACCACTAACTATAGTTTCTCCATTCGGGCTAAAGGCGATAGAATTAATTCCACTAGATTCTTCAGAAAAGGTATGTACACATTTCCAAGTAGGAGTCTCAAACTTAGGGGTAACTGTTGTAGATAAAGACGTTACTGGTATAGCAGCGAAATTCTCTGGTAAACCCAGTGCTCCGAGGACTTGAGTGGCTGATTGGTAGCGTTGGTTTGGTAAATTCTCTACCATTTTGTTCAGAATGCGAATAAGCTGATCACTGACAGGTTGCCTGAGGTAATCGATCCAAACCCACTTCCCTTCTAGACTATTAAACATATCAAAGGGGTGAACGTTGGTAAGCAGATGAATACAGGTCACCCCTAAACTGTACAAATCGCTGGTTGCGATCGCTTTCCCCATCAACTGTTCCGAAGCCGTGTAAGCCGCAGAGCCAATCATAGTTCCCGTTCGTGCTAGCACAGATTTTGTAGTCAGCTTAGCAGCGCTGAAATCCACCAGAAACAGTTCGCTCCCCCTTCCCCCCCAAGAATAAAACCTCTTCCTGGTTTTTTGTGTTGGTAACTGGGACAAAGAGGACTCAGGAGGAGGGCGACGAATGATATTGTGGGGATTGATATCCCGATGAATTACCTGATGACTATGGATAAAGCGCAGCACTGGCAGCAATTCAATCAGGACTTGCCGAACCTGGTTTTCCCTAAACGTCCCTTCCGTTTCCAGTTCTGTGGCTAAGCTTTCCCCCTCGATATACTTGTGGACTAGAGCAGGTTCTCCTGCAATACCTAATTGATGATCCGCCTCAAAATAGGCCAGAAGTTCCGGAATCTGAGGATGTTGTCCCAGCACTTGCAGCCTAATAGCTTCTTGGCGGAAAGACTCAGCCGCTTTCTGAGCATTGTTCGTATCCTGCTGTTGTAACGATAACTGTTTGATGATACACTTAGCATTGCTATCATCCGCCTCATCCACCCCCAGAAACGTGCGCCCCATACCACCAATACTAATCAGCCTCAGAGCACGGAAGCGATCGCCCAATCGTAATCTAGTTCCACAATAGGCACAAAACCTGGCCTGATCGGGATTTTGGGGATTTTGGCATTTAGGATTAAGACAGTAGCTCATGATATGGGGTGGTCAAGTCCAAGGGTTGGCAAGTTGACAGATTTAAAAAAGTTTTCCCCAAGTTTTCCCCATCGTAAAGTGTAAGTAATCAACCCAGAAACTAATCTACCAACCGTCAAGCTTGGCCTTTCGGCCACGCTACGCGAACAACCTTCCACAAACCTGTGATCTGATTATTGCTGTTTGACCCGGTGGTGCGTTACGGGGGGGCGATCTTTTGGCTGGCGTTGAGGCGGAAAATTACGGCGAGCCCCCCCTAACGCACCCTACGCCTTCAACCTTCAACCTTCAACAAACCAACCTTCAACCTTCAACAAACCAACCTTCAACCTTCAACAAACCAGTTGACGCACCCCTAACCCAAAGGCTGTTACACACTACCAAAGGTTGGGATTGGACTACCATTCTGACGATTGAAGCTGGGTAGATCAACGCGGGTGATATTGCGGCTTCTCACGGCTAGTCGGTAACTGACACTCTGGAGTTCAGCGTGGAGTTGTCGGTTTTCCCGCTGTAACATGGTCACCTTCTCCTTAACTGGTGCCATCCGTTCCGAAAACTTCTGGTGATAAATTTTTGGTAGCTCTTGTACCACTTGTTCTAGCTGACGGGAGCGCTCGGTTAATTCTTCTACATTATCCCGCAATTGCTTAATTTCCGTGTCACGGGTGGCAATTTGCTGTTGATAAAATTCCACCTGCTGCTCCACATCGTGCAACTGTTCTCGCAAGACCACCATCTGAGCCTTATGGCGCTCAGACACCTCTTGGGGAGGCTTGAAGTTAGCATTACCCTTCACCAACCGGAATAGTTCTTGAGACAGCTGCTGCACTAACTGGTCTCTAAGCTGCAACTCTTCCCGCAAGCGAGATACTTCCGTTTGCAGAGCTGATCTCGATAGGGTTTCAATCTGCCTCACCATGGCTTACCACTCCAACAAAAATACAATTACCAATAGTAGATGGCGACCGGGGGTGTCGATCACTGATCACAAAATATACCTTTGCAGCTAATTTACCATCGAAACCCGGCAATTGACCATTCCAAAGCACATCCGGTCTCCCGACTCCCGACTCCCGACTCCCTTTGCAGAGCAGTTGCTGTTAATAATTGTTACAAATAGGGTGCGAGTGCGATCGCTCTTGTAGGGTGGGCAAATGAACATGATCACATCGCTTATGGTCAAAGTCTCATTATTTGCCCACCCTACCCCACTTAAATATTTTCTTCCTTAATTTTTAATTTTTAATTTTGAACTTTGAATTGAAGTGCGTACGCGTAGGGTGACCAAAGGTCAATCGCATAAGCGCGGAAGCTGAGGCCTTGGCCAAAAGGCCACGCTACGCGAATGGCCACGCTTTGCGTTCGCGTAGCGTCGGCTTTGCCGAAACGCTTCCGGAGCGTAGCGTGCGCCGGTGCGCAATCGCCTCTATTGTTGGTTTAAATTTTGTGTTGATGCTAGCTTAACTCATTTTGGTGCGATCGCATAAGCGCGGAAGCTGAGGCCTTGGCCAAAAGGCCACGCTACGCGAATGGCCACGCTTTGCGTTCGCGTAGCGTCGGCTTTGCCGAAACGCTTCCGGAGCGTAGCGTGCGCCGGTGCGCGGTCGCTCTTGTAGGGTGCGAAGCATGAAATGTAACGCACCATCGGTATACAAATTGAAACCAAACCATTCTTAACCAATACCATGGTGCGTTACGGCTTCAACTATGGTTATATCATATAATCTTCTCAACCAACCCGCCTAACGCACCCTACAAAATTCAAAAATTATATTCATACTATATCCAAATTTAAACCTATTAAATTATACCATTCGATCAAAAAAAATTTAAGCATTATGCTGATAGCTGATAGCTGACCGCTGACCGCTTACCGCTCACCTTTCTTTCAATTACCCCTCAACAAAAAAAAAATTATAAAAACCCTTGACAAACTTAAATATAATCATTACGATTATATATATTAACCTAAAAACAATTATTCGACTATGCCTCAAAACTCTCAGCCAAATTCAAACGATAATTCAAACGGATTCGTTGTTCCGTACATTTTGAAGGGGTCTCGCGAGCAAATAACCCATACCGTGTATATCCTTAATGGCCTGGGCTACGCTCAACTTACTGAGTGGGGTCCTCTTCAGCCCACTGGAATCCCAGGACAATATATTACGATTATGAAGAGGTATTGGATTTGGCGTTAAGACCTTAAATTTCTGGGGGGGTTTCCCCCCTGGACAAAGGCTCCGATCAGAATTGGATCGGTGATAAAATTGAGTGCATAAGCGAAAATTCCTAGCCGTGGAAAGTATTTCTGCGGCTATTTTTTTTGGGGTTATGAAGTTGAAATTAGGTTGAAGGTTAGTTGGTTGAAGGTTAGTTAGTTGAAGGTTATCGCACTACGCATTCAGATCTTTGACATTCCTAAACTCCGAAACGTAAGTCATAGCAGACTTCTGACTTCTGACTTCTGACTTGCGCGTAGTGCGATCGCATAAGCGCGGAAGCTGAGGCCTTGGCCAAAAGGCCACGCTACGCGAATGGCCACGCTTTGCGTTCGCGTAGCGTCGGCTTTGCCGAAACGCTTCCGGAGCGTAGCGTGACCTACGGTCAATCGCTTTTGTAGGATGGGCAAAGGTCGATGATAACTCTACAAATGTTGAAAATACCATGACGCAGCCCACCCTACGGCTGACTAGCTGTTCCCGTAGCCCATTAGCTGATAGTCAGTAGGGTGGGCAAAGGTTGATGATAACTGATCAAATGATGAAACTCTCATGACGCAGCCCACTCTACGGCTAAATCTGCCGACTGAGTGCGTAAGCCGATCTTTTAGGTTGGGTTGAGGGGATGACTGATAAAGATAAAATAGAAAGAACCAGCAAATCATCTTGAAAGTATGCTCAAAACCTCAGCCTTTCAGCAAGCGATTGAAACCGTTGAAAAATTGTCCTTAGAAGAGCAAGAGATATTACTCGATACTCTTCTCAAACGATTCCATCTACAACGTAGAGCCATAATATCCCAAGAAATCCAAGAAATTCACCAAGAATTAGCAGAAGGAAAAGTAACATTTGGTTCAGTTGATCAATTCTTTGAAGAACTCGATCAACCATGAAAATAGCATGGACACCCCAATCCCTACGAGGTTTTAAACGAATAATTCGTAAAAGACCAGATTTTAGACCGCTAATTGAAAAAACCGTGCGTCAGTTAGCAGAAGATCCTTTTCATCCTAGCTTACATACCCACAAACTTAAAGGCGATTTATCCAATATCTGGTCATGTTCAATTGACTACAGCTACCGTATTTTATTTGAATTTATCGAAAATCCTGAAGATCAAGAAGAAGCTATTTTGTTGCTTAATTTAGGTACTCATGATGAAGTATATTAGCGAAGCCCTAGTCAGTAGGGTGGGCAAATATCGATGATAACTGTACTTTTGGAGAAACTATCTAGATTTGCCCACCCTACCCAACTGATAACTGAAAGCTGACAGCTGAAAGCTGATAGCTGATAACTAAATCTGCCGACGAAACGCTCTAACCGCTTCTCCCGCATCGGTTTCCGCCATCAAAACACAGCGTCTGAACCAATCAAGATCCAATTCACTCAGTCCGGGTAGCAAGCTACACTCAATTGGGACATAACTGCCGTCTTGAAGATGATAGAGCTTTAGTAATCCATCTTCCCAAAACCAAACCTCTGGAACACCTAAAGCTTGATACCGTTCTAACTTACTGATGCCACCACTGCTAAAAACCACTTCAATGGACAAATCTGGAATCGGCTTAACACTTCCGATGCAATAAGACTCATCAGCTTGGGCAGAGGCGACTCCCTCTTTTTCCTGAGTCATGGAGCGAGTTGGCTGAAAGAAAATACCCTTTTCCGTCAGAAAGGTTGTGATTAAGTAACCGATGATACTGGCAAAAATTTCGTGTTCCCGTCCTGGCATCAGAATCTCGATTATCCCATCATAGTAGAACAGCCGTACTCCAGGAGAACCATCAAATCCCTTCTGGATGAACTTAAACTGTTCCCAGGTGCCATCATGGACAATGCGTTGATCGGTGGTTTGGTCGAGTAGTGGGGGCATCCCTCTCACCTCGGGCTATTCTTACCAGCAATTGTGACATAGTCAGTAGGGTGGGCAAATGGACATGAAAACTGTACAAATGCAGAAACTATGATTATTTGCCCACCCTACACCAGAGTCAGTAGGGTGGGCAAATGCAGATCATAACTGTACAAATGGTGAAACTATGATTATTTGCCCACCGTACACTACACCTACTGTTGACAGAATCAGGGATGCTGTTGGCAAATGTGCTAGAAAAAAAAATACATAGAGTCACACTAGTCACCAGAAACTAGTAACCATAATGAACTATTCCCATATCAGAATTCTTGGCTTACTTCTGACATCTCTGATAGTTGCGATTTGGATTAGTGCGATCGCTATTTTCTCGATCCAAAATATCACGGAAGTATCCGTGAAGTTTTTAGTCTTCGAGTCAATTGATCTGCCAATCGGTGTTGTCTTGGCTGTTAGCGTTGGTATTGGTCTTCTTGGGGGAGCGATCGCACCTCTAGTGTGGCAGCTTTTGGGGCAATCCTGGAAATTCCGAGACTCTGAGGATGACCTATACTACGATGACTAGACGTGGAGAATCTATTCGTAGTCGATCCGGTCATAAAGTCTATCATCATATTGATGAGACATAAACTCAGAGCGCCGTCTCGCTGGTAGGGAAGGAGGAACACTAGAGTAGGGGTGTTGGACCACATAAGTTGTACGAGGAGGACGCTGTGGTCGTGAGAGCAAGGCTAACCCCCCAATCACAACGGCACCACCACCAATGGTTACGGCCATACCGCCAAGTCCCCAAAGTATGCCTGACATCAGGGTATTTGCCGTTTGATTAGTGGTTTTACGATTAGGGATTAGTTGCTCAGGAGCCCTGATCACACTGGCATCAACCTGAGCAGTTAGATTGTCTAGCAGTAACTGCTGATTGTGAAGTTGGGCTTTGAGCTGTTCAGTTTCAGCTCGTTGTTGCTCAACCATAGCTTTGAGCTGCTCAGTGTCCCGCCGCTGCTGTTCAACATTGAGCATATTATTTAAATTATTATTTAAATTATTTAAGTTCGGTGAAGCTAGAGCCTGGTTTGGCTGTTGATCTGTGTAAGGGGAATTATAGGGATTGTTAGGGGAAATTTGGAAGGGTTGGGAAGAGGGAAGGTTATTCGCCACCATATTGCCTCCTCCTTTGAGGAGAAACAAAGCTGCCATACCGGCAAAGGCAGCCCCCGTCAGGAATGCCATACCATCACTCATTAATATTGCCTCTCAACTGGAACCGAATTACAACGAATTGCCACTACTGCTAAGGTCGCATATTTTTTAGCTTACGGCAAAAGAAGCCCCTGACATTTTAACGCGCAGCATAATAAGTGTGGGATTAATTTTTCACAGGGTATGCATGGAATTGCTATAATATATGTACTGGTAAACAAAGCCGTTCGCGTAGCGTGGCCTACGGCCTTAAATGCTGGTTTGTCAGGACAACAGTCTTAAAAAAAACACCAAGAAAACAGAGCGGCAGCGATGCAGCGCGGTCTTGGGGGTTTCCCCCACTCGCTATTGCATCAAGAGAGGGCAGTCCGTTCTTAAAGCCCAGCGCCTCCTAAGCAATAGCCGGATTGGCGCTTGTTGCCTACACTGAACCTGAAAGGTCAGTTTAGGAGCTGTCACTTAATTTCACCCTTAACGTTGGGCAATAAGCCCTGTGCCCATAGTTTTGGGGAATTTTGGTGTAACAATTGCAACCATACCCTAAATTGAACAAGATGAGTGACCCATTCCCCCACCACGAGAACGCAGGTGGGGGTCTGAGAACTGCCTATTGTGGTATAATTGGTTTAGCTTGAGCGGTACGGTAAAGGACAGAACAAGATTCTGAGCAACCTAGAGGCACGACCTCTCAACGCCAGGGAAAACAAACCTGTAAATCCTGTGTAGTCGGTTTATATACGTCAGACTCTAGGTAAAATTTTCTAATACAAGCCCCATAGCGGAAACGACTTGGGGGAGAAGTCCAGCAAAAGTCCTGGCTTTTCGGCGCGAATGCCGCCTGTCGCGAGGGATAAACCCTTGTAATCAAGACGGACACCCCCACCTCCCGTAGCAGTTGGGGGGAGCATTCATAACTAGATTGGGGCCAATGTCTACCCTAGCTCATTTTCAAAATTTTGCGATTTCTCGATCAACTTTCCTTAATGGCTATGGAGAATGGTGTGGGCAAATCGTTTCAGCCCCCTAGGGTAACCTTGGGATAGTCTTACCCAGTAAGGGATTGAGTGACATGAGGGGTAAAACCCTTTAGCCGATTATCAATGGTTTCATAGCATCTTCGATAGATGTTAATAACAAGTTACCAAACCTTGACATTTGAGTTGGGAGTCGGGAATCGGGAGTCGGGAGTCGGGAGTCGGAACCCACCCCTAACCCCTCCCAGGAGGGGAACGGGAATCGGGAATCGGGAGTCGGGAGTCGGGAGCGGTGCGACCTGTAGCGAATTTAATTCGCCACGGGTCGCACCTGTAGAATGGGCATCTTGGTGGAACTGGCATCTTGGTGGAATGGCCATCTTGGTGGAATGGCCATCTTGGTGGAACTGGCATCTTGCCAGTTTCCTCCTTATTTTCAGGCGGGCAGGATGCCCACTCTACTCCTATTCATTCAAAGACTGACGCAACGCCAATAAAACTACCTACTCGCCCCTTTGTCAAAAACCTACCCTTGTAAGCTACTGCCTATTCCCTACTCCCTACTCCCTACTCCCTATTCCCTATTCCCGATTCCCGATTCCCTTTGCTATAGCTGCATTTGCCGAAGGACTTCCCTAATCACATCAGTTGGCACCTGATCTGTCAAGGTTACTTCACCAATCTTGGTAGGCAAAACAAATCTTACCTTACCCTCTTTTACTTTCTTATCAGTTTGCAGGGTATCAATAATCGCATCAATATCTAGCCCACTGGGTAACTTAGTAGGTAGTCCAGCTTTTGCGATTAAAGCATCCTGGCGTTCGGCATCTTCTGAGTGCCACATCTGGAGTGCCACGGCAATCTGGCCTGCTGCTACCATTCCAATCCCTACCGCTTCCCCATGATTCACTAACTTGTAGCCAGTTAAGCTTTCTACGGCATGACCAATGGTGTGACCATAGTTCAAAATTGCTCTGATCCCAGCTTCTTTCTCATCCTGACTAACCACATCTGCTTTAGCTTGGCAAGACCGAGAGAGAATTGTTTCTAATAAATCCTTTTTCAGGTAACGCAATTGGTCAAGTCGCTTCGATTCCTCTAGTTTCACAAATAGCTCTTCATCCCAGATAATCCCATACTTAATCACTTCTGCCATCCCTGCTCGCAATTCTCTGGCTGGCAATGTTTTTAATACCGACGGGTCAATTAAGACAAATCGTGGTTGATGGAAGGCACCGATCAAGTTTTTGCCCTTGGGATGATTCACCCCGGTCTTGCCACCAACTGAAGCATCAACCATGGCCAACAGAGATGTGGGAACCTGAACGAAATTAATTCCCCTTAGCCAAGTGGCAGCAGCAAATCCTGTCATATCCCCAATTACTCCACCGCCCAATGCCACTAGAGTCGAGGAGCGTTCTAGGCGGTTTTCTAGGGCAACATCATAGATCTTTTGGATAGATTTGACAGTTTTGTATCGTTCACCAGCAGGCAGGGTAAGGCTGGATACCTGATATCCCACTAACTCCAAAGCTGCGATCGCTCTTTTCCCATATCTTCGGAAAATCGCTGGATTAGATACCACTAAAACTTTTTTGCCCAACTGTAGACGGCTCATCCAAACCCCAATATCATCTAAGCCACCTGTGGTCATCTTGCCATCAGGAAGGTGTTGTGCGATCGCAATATCATAGGAATGTTGTGGTAGAGCAACGGGAATAACTAACTTCATGAGGAGGAGCCTTTTTCCTGGTTAACTATGGCGCTGTATATATCTACTAAAAATAAATATGTAGATGTAGATATATGTTAGAGGGATTGCAGGCAACCCCTCTACAGATCCAGCCTTGAAAGTCCAGCCTAGAAGGAAATTTGGCATCACTCCTTAGCACTAGCAAACACCAACTGGTTGCAGCAGCCTTTTTTGGACATTACCAGATAATACCTTGACCTGACCGTGCTCATCCACATCAACAATTGCTGTATCACCCTCTTGAATCTGACCAGATAGCATGGCTTCGGCTAAGCTATCTTCTAACAAGCTCATAATTGCCCGTCGTAGAGGTCTAGCACCATAGCTTGGTTCGTAGCCTGCTGTGACTAAGTGGTCTTTGAATCGCTCTGTGACTTCGAGGGTAATTCCTTTCTCTTGTATAGAGCTAGAGATTTCCTGGAGCAGGATGTCAGCAATTTCCTTAACTTCATTCTTCTTGAGCTGACGGAAGACAATTATCTCGTCAAGGCGGTTGAGGAACTCAGGACGGAAATAGTCTTTGAGATTTTCATTGACCTGAGTGCGGATCTGGTTGTACCTAGATTCATCTTGGTTATTTGATGACTCAAAGCCAAAAGCACTACCTCCTTTTTCAATCACTTTAGAACCAATGTTGGAGGTCATGATTAATATTGTGTTCTTGAAATCTACAGTACGACCTTTAGCATCGGTTAAGCGACCATCATCTAACAGTTGCAACAGTACATTGAAAACGTCAGGGTGAGCTTTCTCGATTTCGTCAAATAGTACCACCGAGTAGGGCTGGCGTCGGACAGCTTCGGTAAGTTGACCACCTTCGTCGTAACCCACAAACCCTGGAGGAGAACCAATCAGCTTGGAAACAGTGTGGGGTTCCATATATTCCGACATGTCAAGGCGAATCATCTTGTCTTCTGACCCAAACAGGTAGGAAGCCAAAGATTTAGCCAGTTCTGTCTTACCAACTCCAGTCGGACCAGAGAAGATAAAGCTAGCAATCGGTCGATTAGGATCCTTTAATCCAACTCTTGCCCGACGAATTGCCCGAGACACAGCAGTAACAGCTTCGTCTTGACCAATGATCCGCTCGTGCAAAGTTTCTTCCAAGTGCAGTAGCAGAGCTGATTCAGATTCCGTCAGTTTATTGACCGGTATCCCAGTCCAAGACGCTACAATCTGAGCAATGTCTTCTTGATCCACAATCGGAATAGTTGGAGATGGGGATAACTTACCTTCAATTCCCTCACTCTCCCACTCTGATTCTGCTCTAGCCCTTGAAGAAGGCTTTGAGTGCATCAAATGAACCCGACTCCCAGCTTCGTCAATCAGGTCAATGGCTTTGTCGGGTAAATAACGGTCGGAGATATAGCGGTCTGATAATTGAGCTGCAGCCAGTAACGCTTGCTCGGAAATCTGGACTTTGTGATACTCCTCGTAGGTTGAGCGCAAACCATGGAGTATGTCAATGGTATCCTCTACAGAAGGTTCCGAGACCATGACTGGCTGGAAACGACGTTCTAGTGCTGCGTCTTTCTCAATATACTTCCGGTATTCATCCAGAGTAGTAGCTCCCAAGCACTGGAGTTGACCTCTAGCGAGAGCAGGCTTAAGCAAATTAGCCGCATCCATACCCCCTTCTAAGGATCCAGCACCGACTAAGGTGTGAATTTCGTCAATGACTAGGATAATATTCCCGGATTGCTGGACTTCAGAGACAATCTGCTTGAGCCGTTCTTCAAAGTCTCCCCGGAAGCGAGTACCAGAAACCAATAAAGCCATATCTAGGCTAATCACTTGTTTGTCTGCCAACAGGTCTGGAACATCTTGAGATAGAATCCGTTGGGCTAGACCTTCTGCGATCGCAGTTTTCCCAACTCCAGGTTCCCCTAGTAAGATCGGGTTATTCTTGCTACGACGACCTAAAATCTGGACCACCCGCTCGATTTCCTGCTGACGACCAACCACCGGATCCAGTTTTCCCTCTGCAGCTAACTTGGTCAGATTAGTTCCAAATTCTTCTAAGGTAGCTTTCTGGTTTTGAGTATTCCCTATAAACGAGGAACCTTGTCCCTTAGCAGTTGTTGCTGCTGTTAATTCTGCTATCGTACTAATGACATGGGTGCGTAATTCTGTGAGGTCTACACCCAGGTTTACCAGTACTTGAGTGGCAACGCTGTTCCTGTCTTGAATGATAGCTAGCAACAAATGTTCAGTATCGATGTAGTTGTGTCCTAGTTGCTTAGCTTCCTGGAAAGATTGCTGGAAAACTTCTTTGGCTTTGGGGGTGAAAGGGAGTTCTGAGCTAAACATTCTCGAACCCCTACCCACAGTATTTTCTACCGAGTAGCGAGCATCTTCGAGGGTAACACCAAAATCACTCAGCACTCTGGCTGCCACAGCTGTTCCTTGTGCAATCAAACCCAACAGCAGTTCCTCAGTTCCTACGAGGCTGTGTCCCAAGCGACGGGTTTCCTCCTGAGCGAGCATGATGGATTTGATCGCTTTATCTGTAAAATGTTCAAACATCGCCGGTTCACCTTACCGAATTTAAGCAGTGGGTGAGAGATCACCCTGGTGTAAAGTTTTATGTACTTTACTTCCATCAATGTACCCATCTGTGCTTAAATTCAGCAGTCGGTAGAACCGTAATCTTGAGGAGTGGTTGCCGCCTAACGCATTTTGGTAAAGCTTTCAGTCTTATCCAAAAACATCTCGGTGAAAATACTCATCACTGTTCGCTTACGCACCTGGATATTGGCACTGATAGACATACCCGATTGCAATGGCACTTCTTTGCCATAAGCTTTAATGTACTGTTGATCCAATTTAATTTTGGCAGGGAAAGTATAGTCTTGACGCAATTGCGCAGGATCCGGTGGTAGGGCATCAGAACCAATAGATAGTACCTCCCCTTTGACATCACCAAACTCACTAAAGGGAAAAGAGTCAACTCTGACTTCGGTTTTCATACCTGCTTCCACAAACCCGATGTCTCGGTTGGTCAGATATACCTTAGCAATCAGAGAGCTACCGGGAACAATTTTGAGCACTGGCTCACTGGTATTGGCAACAAAACCAGGAGTTGAGGGTTGCAAATCAAAAACTGTTCCATCAACAGGAGCTCGTAGTTCTTGATAGCTTAGGGTTAGTTGAGCCTGCTGCAACTGGCTATCAATTTCAGCCATCTGTTTATTGTTATCAACAATGCGTTGATTTAATTGACTGATAATGCTAGCTATTTGGGTGTTTATGCTATCAATCCTTTCTTTATTTTGGGCCATCAAATCAGCCAGTTCTCGTTGAGAAGACGCAATGGTATTGAGTAGACTCGCTCTGACCCCAGCAATTTCTTTTTGCAAGCGTTGTTCTTCTTCAATCCTAGCGTTTACCTCAGTTTGGCGATTTTTGACCTCATTTTGCTGCCTCAAGAACTGAATCTTAGAAAAGCCCCCCTGTTCAAACAGGGGCCTGAGGTCTGTCAGAATACCCTGCTCAACTGTTAGGATGTCTCTGCCATTGGCAAGTTGAATCTGATTCTGTTTCAGCTGTTCCTGTAGGGAGCCAATTCTACTCTCAAGTTCAGCAATCCGAGCGTCAAGTGCAGCAGTACCATATTGTAAACGAATTCGTTGTTCAGGGTTAAGATTAGCCCTAGAAGAACCTCCACTAAGTTGAGCGCGATAAAGTCCAATTTCTGACAGTAGCGTGTTTCGACTAGCGATCAGAGAAGGCAGTTGTGAGGACAGTTGTATATCCATACCTGGTGGTGGTACAGGTGGATAATTAGGATTACTAATTGCAGCTTGATAAAACTGGTTTTCTCTGATTAAGGTAGCGCGACGTTTATTGAGAGACGTGAGTTGAGCCTGAGTAGCTTTGGGCTCAAAGGAAAGGAGCAAATCCCCTTCTTTAACCCGCTGTCCTTCCTTAATATGAATTTTTGTTACCACTCCACCCACAGGAGCTTGGACTTCTTTAACCGCACCTTGTGGCTCTAGCTTGCCCCGAGCGGGAACGGCATAGTCAATTTTGGCAAAGTAAGCCCACACCATACCAAAAGTTGTTAGACTCAACAGTGCCCAGAGAATGGCATGAGACCAATGGGAGGATTGTTCTAGAATAACTGGCTGGTCGAATTCGATGTGACTATTAGAAGCACGATGTCTATCTCGGGTGTCTTGAGGAACTGTGGTTTTGCTAATAGTACCGACAGCACCTATGTTGATTTTTGGATTTGGTTTGGAACGATTGCCATTACCATTGCCATTACCATTGCCATTACCATTGCCATTATATTGGCTCATCGTTATTAGCTCCTGCTATTCGTTAATACTTGGGAAAGTATGAAGTATGAAGTATGAAGTATGAAGTCTAAAGAATGAAGTCTAAAGAATGAAGTCTAAAGAATGAAGTATGAAGGATAAAAGATAAAGAACGAAGGATAAAATCTAAATAACGAATAATGTACTAATTATCTGGTTGACTAATTAAATATTTAGTAACTAATAATCACCTCACTCATTGCTCATTTTTATCACTTACTTTAGGGGGAGTTAGCCAAAACTTCTTTCTTTCAATTGATAGCCTCTGTACAACCAACTCCCCGACCACTAGTATTTTTTTATCCTTGAGCCTAGTCTATCCGACACCAAGGGTTAAACCAAATAGCAACTGCCAAGACAATACACACTTCATAATTCTTCATACTTAATCCTTCACCCAATATTGCTTCATGCTTCACCCTTCATAGCTACATTTGAGCATCTTGTTGCATGTAGAGGCAATAGTAACGACCTTTCTGAGCCATCAGTTCATCATGAGTACCTTGCTCTACTATTGAACCCCGATCCATCATCAAAATGATATCAGCGTTGCGAATGGTTCCTAGGCGGTGGGTAATGAACAATACCGTGCTTTGTTGAAAAGCTTCCGCTAGATTTAAACACACTTGCCGCTCGGTGTCATAATCGAGGGCGCTGGTGGCTTCATCTAATATCATTAACTGGGGTGATTGCAAAATCGTTCTGGCGATCGCAATACGCTGTCGTTGTCCCCCGGAAAGACCTGAACCCCTTTCGCCAACGCTGCTATTGTAACCCAAAGGCAATTCCATGATAAAATCGTGGGCCACTGCTATCTTTGCTGCCTGAATAATTTCATCACTGTCTGCATCAGGATTGGTCAGAGCAATATTCTCTTGAACGCTTCCCTCAAACAAGAGGGTTTCCTGAGGCACAATCCCAATCTGACGCCGCAGGGAATAGAGTTCGACTTTCGAGATATCGTAACCATCCACAATGATGCGACCGGACTCTGGAGCATAGAGTCTAGCCAAAAGTTTGGTCATGGTACTCTTACCGGAACCACTTTGACCCACAATCCCTACAAATGAACCGGCTGGAATCTCCACATTAATGTTATTTAGTTGCATTGGTCCACTCTTGGCAAAGCGAAAGGAGAGATTTTCATAGCGAATGTCTCCCCTGACAGAGGGCAAGGGGATATTACCCTGGTCTGCTTCAGTCACTTCTTGGGGTGTATCGACAATGTCACTAAGGCGTTCGAGGGATAGGGCTGTAGACTGGAAGTTTTGCCAAAGTTGGGCTAAACGCAGCAAGGGACTGGTAACGTAGCCCCCAATAATCCGAAAAGCAATCAAGCCCCCTAAGCTTAATTCTCCATTTAGTACTAGATAGACCCCTACCCACAGCACAAGTAAACCAGAGAGTTTGTTCAAGAAGGTGCTCATAGAACTAGCAGCGGTAGAGGTTAGCACATTCTTGAAGCCTTCACTAACATAGCGCCCATATTTCTCTTGCCATTTCCAACGCGATCGCAATTCAATATTCTGGGCTTTAACGGTGGAAATGCCAGATAACACCTCCACTAGATAGGATTGGGTTTGAGCATTCCGTTCTGCTTTAGTGCGTAGCTGTTGCCGGACAATTGGGGAAACGATCAGGGTCAGGAGCATGAACAAAGGAATCACTGACAAAGTCACCAGGGTCAGCACCCAACTAAACATGAACATGACCACGATGTAGATTACAGAAAAGACTGAATCTAACACCACGGTTAGGGCTGTCCCGGTCAAAAACTGGCGGATATTTTCTAGCTCATTGATGCGAGTGGACAACTCCCCAACGGGTCGTTTCTCGAAATAGTTTAAGGGTAAGCGCAACAGGTGATCAATAATCTCGGAACCGAGAGCCATATCGATACGGTTGGTCGTATCTACAAACAGGTAGGTACGGAGGGTGATTAAAACCCCCTCAAAAACCGACACCACCAACAGTAAAATTCCCAGTACTTGCAAGGTATCGGTACTGTTTTGGGAAATCACTTTGTCAATCAGTACCCGGATAATCAAGGGATAGGCTAGACCCAACAGTTGGACAAAGAAAGAAGCAATTAAAACTTCCGTCAATACCTTGCGGTAACGAACGATAGAAGGCCAAAACCAACTCAGACCAAACCGCTGGGTAGGGGTGTCTTTGGTAGGTTTTAACAGAAGTACCTGCCCGCCTTCTCCCCAGTTTTCTTCAAAATCCTTGGGTTTAAGCTTTTGAATTCCCAGCTGTGGCACCGCCAGCACTATTTGCCGTTCACTGGCTTCATAGAGAATAGCTAAGCTATCGTGCCACAACAGCATCGCTGGGGTCGGTAAACGTTTGATAGCGTGAGCTGGTATTGTTGCGAGTTGGGCAGTTAATCCCATCAGTTCTGCCACTGCACCACAGTGCTGAAGGGAGATTTGACCGGTGCGAGCATGCTGGTTTTTTAGCACCTTCCGTATACTATCTTTGCGGAAAGGCATTTTAAAGTACTTACTCAGCATTTGGAAACAAGCCAAGGATTCCTGCACCGCTCCTTTACCCCGTATAAAGGGGAATTTTGTAGGAGTTGTTTGCTCAGGGTAAATCGTCTCGGGAGCCTGATCCGGTCGGTCTGGAGCCTGGGGAATATCGTCTTGTATACTGGGAATTGTATCGGTAGGCTCAGCCAGGGTTTCCGAGTCAGTGGCGGTTTGCTCAGAGAAAATAGCTTCTGGAATTCCCACCAAGCGCGTTGCGCCATGACCATTGACCTGTAAGCTAGACAATGCTTCTGAACTCAGACAAGACCCTACTGGTAAATTGGCGGCTGCTCCCCCACTCACAAACCATACTCGATTGGGGTCGAGTTGGCTCGACATTTGCTTGCCCCGAGGTAGGTTATAAACTAAAGCGTCTGACCAGGCATACATGGCAAGTGCTTTGAGGTCAGTCTCTGCCTCAGCCCGACGCCCCAACTCTGTTCCCAAAAGATCAAAGATTTCCACTAGACCACAACGGGCTTTGAAGGCATCTGAGAAAGATTTTTCTGTATCTAGCAGCCCTAAGAAGTCAGCCGCATTGATGGTGACACAAACGGCTTCCACCGATGCGATCGCAGTTTCACACGGTACTCCCCTGACCAAACTTACCCAGCCAATAATCGCTCCTGGTTGTAGTAATTTGAGGGTTGTGGGGGTTTGACGGCGTTGGTCATAGCCAATCAGACGGGCTTTACCTTGGAATAGAATCGAGACTTGGCCTGGCATTTTATCCCTGACCACAATTGTCTGACCCATGCGGTAGCGCAACAGTTGGCAACTAGTGGACAGTTTTTGCAGTGCCGCCCTTGACAATTTATTGAACGGAGAAATACCAGCTAGAAACTCTTGAATTGTTGTTGTATAGGTCATTGAGCCTCTTAGGATTTGAGATTAGTTAGCTTTAGGGTGAGATTAGTTAGCTTAATTAAATTTGATAACAGCTTCTCATGGGGTATTTATTAGGATATGCTAGGCATAGTAGGTATGTCTTTTATGTAAAGACTCTGTAACGCACCCATTGACTTGCTTAGCGCTTCTTTCATCAAGAAATGTAACTAGTTGGCTATGCTATGATGGGAACAGGCAAAGTCTATTGAGACTAGCCTTAAAGAACAAAAATTTTCCCGATCACCATAGACTACTCATAATTTAGCCACGGCACAGCTTGAGGATTACCATATCCCCAAGCTAGAGGAGTTTTTTGGAATCTTGCCCATCTGACCCTGGATCAGCCAAAACTATTAGCCAATTCCCGCCTATCTTCCCCCAAATCCGGAATCAATGCCCTCTCTTTAGTTTCTTGAGTTTAGTTTCAGAAGAAAGTAAAGTCGTTAATCTAGCGCCGCTAATTGCTGATTCAGTTGCTCACTTAGCCAGGTACTGAAACATTCATTCAGCAGTCGCTGGCGCATCGAATCATCTAACTGCGCTGGCATAAACTTCTCCAAACGCACGATTAACAGCCATTCTCCCAAGCGTGTCGGTGGGAACAGTTGTCCGGGTTGGCTCAGGCGAAGCATTTGGGCTAAGGCGGGGTGAGGTACGCTCAGTTCCACCGGACCGATTAATCCCCCAGTCTGAGCTTCTGGTCCTTGGGAATATTCCCTGGCTAGGTCAGCAAAAGACTCTTCTCCTTCTTGAATCCGGAAATAGATTTCTTGGGCTACCCCTGGGTCTTTAGTCCGAATCAGGGAATAAATCACCCGGTCTAATTGTCCCTTCCGTTCCAGAAAATAAGATTCCAGTTTGTGACTCCAGGTTTGTTGTTTGTATTTCTCAATCAGAATACTTCGTACCGCTAGGGCTTCTAATTGAGCTGGATTCATACCACGCTGCTTTAGCCAAGCCTGTTTAGCCGTCTCGTCAATGAGCTGATTTTTTTCCAAGAACTGCTGATAGGCTTGAGCCTTCTCCTCTGGTGTGCAGCTTGCGGTAGCCACTGCCTCGTCAATGATAATCTCACGGATTAACGGTGGCAGCAATTGGTAACCAGCTAGCAGGGGAACAATTTCTTCTGCACTAATAACGCGATCGCCTATTCGTAAAACTGTAGTTGTCCCCATAAGAAATGTTGTGCTATGTGGTAGCGCTAGGTGGATAGGATGGAGATCTTACCCACAGTATATTATAATTCCTAATTTTCAAGCTTCAACAGTACAGTTTTTCCACATTCACGAAAATAGGGTATTGGTAATAGCTAATTGGTAATGGTTACTGGGTAACTGACTACTGATACCACACTACTTGATATCATTGCTTAGTTCAGTAAGGCCATTGATTGTGCCAAGCCCCAAGCAGCTTTTGGTTATTGGTTGAGGGTCAGATCTAAGCTTCTGGGCTGACGGCTAATAGCTGATAGCTGACTACTCGCCACTTGGTATCACTATATATTAAGTTTTAAAAAGATTTGGGAAAGCGAGAAAGTTCTGCTCATTGGACCATTAATAATAACACGAGGAGCACAAGCCCTAGAGCACGGAGCTATTACAAGGCTATTACAAGTTGCGGAGATTGATTTTACGTTGGTCACTGATTAGCATAATAAGTATTATTTCCTAATAACATAACTCTGATTATAGAGCATGTGTAACTTTGTATGACGGTCTTTGGTAATTAGTCTAAGTTAAGAGATTGTCATGCCGTTGGGATAGGCGTGAAGCGAAACTATTGCAGAATATAAATCTGACCTGGCGTTCTGTCATGATTAGAATTACTGAGCAACCAAAACTCGCTCCTTGTCGCTCTAGTTCATTGGTCCGTTGTCTGTAGTCCATTGTTCGCGGGTTTCCCCATTAGCTAGCTCTGTGTTTTACTAGTTCCCTCAAACTTTTTTTTGTGTTTGTTCAACTTACTTCTCACACCTATTGCCCCAAGGGCTAGTAACCCCAATACAGAGGTTGGTTCTGGAACTGAGGTAGGAGGATCTGGTTGTGGAATTGAGGGAGGATCTGGTTGTGGAATTGAGGGAGGATCTGGTTGTGGAATTGAGGGAGGATCTGGTTGTGGAACTGAGGGAGGATCTGGTTGTGGAACTGGGGGGGGATCAGGTGCTTCGAGTCTGACTACATTGACATTATCGATTAGTACTCCTGAATCAAAGGCACCATCTCCCACATCTGTCACACCTATGGTCAGGGTGTAGGTTCCAGAGCCAGCAATTGTCTGAGAGTAGGTGCTAAAACCAGTTTCATTCACAAAGGGTGTCTTGGAATCAGCTAATACTGAGAACGTATCAGCCAAACCATTCACCTGACCGGAAATTCCCACAAAAGCGAAGTCATTAAAATACTCAGAACCGAAATCATCTGTGAGGAAGTTGTAATCAAAATTAATAACATCTCCTGCTTCTGCTGTAAAGCTAGTTCTGATTGCTGATCCTTCAAACACCTCCCCCTTTCCATTGCCGATCTGATCCAGCGCTGTAATGTCCAGCTCTAGAAAATCGGCTAGCTCCATGAAGTTCTCTTGTTCCTGGGGAAGGAATGTATCTAGCTGGGCATAGGAACTGCCGTCAGTAGGTTTACTACCAAAACCTGCGGTGCGCACAGAAGCACTACCCAATGTTTCCCAGCCCGTAAAATTGTTTTCAAAACTACCATTAGTGATGATGATGGCTGAGGCAGGATTAGTATCAAATAGACTGGCCACACCGATCAGGCTGACAATACCTGTTCTCAAAGAGAAGCACTTGTGGTTTTTAAGGTGAAACATATTTATTATCTTTGTTGAGAACTAGAGATTAGTCATGGGTAGATGCTTCCCAGTTCCAAACTGGATATTTTTTCCGAGTAGACGCTGGAAACCAATCTGACAGTCTTGGGTTAAAGACTGACCGGATTCCTGATTGGTTCCAAACGTAACCTCGAAGCTGATCTTGACAATCCTAAATCACCTGTGGTTAATCATCCGATGATAAAATCGCCATCAACTATATCTATAGTTAGATCGTTTGTATCAACATTTTTCAGGGTAGCTAATGTTCTGAAGGGGGTGTTGCCTTGAAGACCATCTCGATCTACTTTAATAAGAGCATGTGAACCAAACTGATCAATTTCCAACTCAATTTTCAACCAATCTCCAAGATTTGCATCTGAATTCAAACCTTGGTTGTGAACAAGATCCCAAAAGAAACCAGAGGTTAGAACCACAATATCTTCATCGTTGGGATCGAAGTTTTCGATGATGTCCGTCCTCTCGGAAAAGTTCTTATACCAGATCACATCAGCATAATTATCAATACCAGGGTTGATATAGTCACCTCCGGGACCTCCGAATAGACTGTCAGCACCCCCTTGGCCGTAGATCTCATCTCGTACAACTTGTTCATCGCTACCTCGGAGGTCGTCATCGTGCTCTGTGCCATTTATTTGATTAATCTCTGTGTCATTTCTTTGATTACTGTTTATGCCATTTTTTTGATTAATAAGTCGTCCGCTCATAAGTGTTTAGTATGTGCTAACTCTGTGGGTTGTGATTGTTTTAATCATTTAATTTTAAGTCATTAGCAGTAAATATAATTTTCTCTATTAACGAGAAAATTATGCCTCTGCTAATGACTA
>NZ_JAAHFV010000219.1:0-11055 GCF_010672755.1 Moorena sp. SIO1F2 | reverse complement strand
TTTGGGAATCGGGTAATATCATTATTATCAACATAGCAATAATTTCGATAACAATGAGCAAAACTATCTTTAACTATACCTAATTATTGAAAACTACTTCTTCTCTCTCCCTATCTCCCCATCTCCCCATCTCCCCATCTCCCCATCTCCCCATCTCCCCACACTGTTCCCTATTCCCTATTCCCTGTTCCCTTTCCAACCATGACCAATCAACACTCAACAATCTACAAAGTAGGAGGTAGTTTACCTCAGGATGAACCTACTTATGTGACCAGACAAGCGGATGACGAGCTTTTTCAGGCATTGATGGCTGGGGAGTTTTGTTATGTGCTGAATTCCCGACAGATGGGTAAGTCGAGTTTGCGGGTAAGAACCATAAAACGGTTAAAACAAGAGGGATTTGCTTGCGCGTCTATCGATCTGACCGTGATTGGAAAAGAAGACATCACGGTGTCCATGTGGTATGAAAGTTTGATGATGTTATTGGTGGATGATTTCGAGCTTTTCGGAACCTTTGATGAAGACAGTTGGTTAGACGAGCGTGCTCAAATCTCCCCGGTGTTGTGCTTAAGTAAGTTTATTGAGCAAATCGTGTTAACTAGTATTCCAGGTAAAGTTGTTATTTTTCTGGATGAAATTGATAGTATTATTAAAGTTAAGTTTAAAGATGATTTCTTTGCCTTAATAAGAGCCTGTTACAATCAACGAGCTGAAAAGCCAGCCTACAATCGTCTTACCTTTTGTTTGCTGGGGGTGGCAACTGCTGCAGATTTAATTCAGGATAAACAGCGCACTCCGTTTAATATTGGTCAGGATATTCAGTTGACTGGGTTTACCTTTGAGGAAGCCAAACAGCCTTTGGTTCGGGGTTTGGTAGGTAAAGTTAATAATCCTGAACAGGTGTTAGATGAGATAGTAAACTGGACGGGGGGACAACCATTTCTGACCCAGCGCGTGTGTCGTTTGGTAGTTCAGACTGCGGAATCGGGTAATAGTCTTTCCCTAGACCAGATCGTGCGTAGGCAGATCATTGACAATTGGGAAGCTCAGGATGAACAGGAGCATTTGAAGACCATACGCGATCGCATTCTCAGGAATGAGCAACGGGCTGGGATGCTGTTGGGTTTGTATCAGCAAGTGTTGGATCACGGTTGTCTAGCTGCTGATGGCAGTGAAGAACAGACGGAATTAAGGTTATCGGGGCTGGTGGTGGAGCGTAATGGCTGTTTGGAAGTTAACAACCGGATTTATGGGGAAGTTTTCAATTCCGATTGGGTCAAGACAGAATTGGCTAGACTGCGCCCCTACTCTGAAGCGTTTACGGGTTGGGTTAATTCTGGGTATAAGGATGAGTCTTTTTTGTTGCGGGGGGGAGCATTAGAGCAGGCCGAACAATGGTCGAAGGGAAAAGCCTTAAGCGATTTAGATTCCCAGTTTTTGAGAGCAAGTCAGGTTTTAGATAAGAGAGAAGTGCAAAAGGCTTTGGCTGCTGAGAAAGAGGCTAGTGAGATATTAGCCAAGGCTAAAGAACAAGCCCAGCGGACCATACGCATAGGGGGAATTGTAATGGGTTTGTCCTTAATTGTTGCTATAGTGGCTGGTGTCAACGCTAGACAACAAATACAGCAAGCAAAACTAGTCACACGACTAGAACGGCAAGGGAATGATATTTCACGACAGTTACCGTATAATGTTTACTATGGCACCAATACAAGAGGGGAAAGGCTTTTGTATCAGGCCATGGAGACTGGGCAAGAGCTAGATAATCTCGTTAAAGATGGTCGCCCCCTGGAGCAATATCCTGCTACTAGTCCTATAAATGCCCTCCACCAGAGTATTAGTAAATTACGAAAAGGGGCTGTGCTCACCGGGCATCAGTCCGAGGTATATAGTGTAGCCTTCAGCCCGGATGGACAGAGGCTGGCCACTGCTTCACGGGACAAAACCGCCAGAATTTGGGACAACCAGGGCAATGAAATCGCCCTGCTCAGAGGGCATCAGGACAGGGTATTTAGTGTAGCCTTCAGCCCGGATGGACAGAGGCTGGCCACGGCTTCATTAGACAACACCGCCAGAATTTGGGACAACCAGGGCAATGAAATCGCCGTGCTCACCGGCCATCAGTCCGAGCTATCAAGTGTAGCCTTCAGCCCGGATGGACAGAGGCTGGCCACTGCTTCACATGACAAAACGGCCAGAATTTGGGACAACCAGGGCAATGAAATCGCCGTGCTCACAGGGCATCAGGACTCGGTAGAGAGTGTAGCCTTCAGCCCGGATGGACAGAGGCTGGTCACTGGTTCAGATGACAAAACGGCCAGAATTTGGGACAACCAGGGCAATGAAATCGCCGTGCTCAGAGGGCATCAGGACAGGGTATGGAGTGTAGCCTTCAGCCCGGATGGACAGAGGCTGGCCACGGCTTCCTTCGACAAAACTGCCAGAATTTGGGACAACCAGGGCAATGAAATTGCCGTGCTCAGAGGGCATCAGGACAGGGTATTTAGTGTAGCCTTCAGCCCGGATGGACAGAGGCTGGCCACGGCTTCATGGGACAACACCGCCAGAATTTGGGACAACCAGGGCAATGAAATCGCCGTGCTCACCGGGCATCAGTCCACTGTATATAGTGTAGCCTTCAGCCCGGATGGACAGAGGCTGGCCACGGCTTCATGGGACAAAACCGCCAGAATTTGGGACAACCAGGGCAATGAAATCGCCGTGCTCACCGGGCATCAGTCCACTGTATTAAGTGTAGCCTTCAGCCCGGATGGCAAGACGCTGGCCACGGCTTCATTTGACAAAACCGCCAGAATTTGGGACAACCAGGGCAATGAAATCGCCGTGCTCACCGGGCATCAGGACAGGGTATTAAGTGTAGCCTTCAGCCCGGATGGACAGAGGCTGGCCACTGCTTCATGGGATGGCACTGCCAGAATTTGGGACAACCAGGGCAATCAAATCGCCCTGGTCACCGGGCATCAGGACAGGGTATTTAGTGTAGCCTTCAGCCCGGATGGACAGAGGCTGGCCACTGCTTCATCGGACCACACCGCCAGAATTTGGGACAACCAGGGCAATGAAATCGCCCTGCTCACAGGGCATCAGTTCTGGGTATCAAGTGTAGCCTTCAGCCCGGATGGACAGAGGCTGGCCACTGTTTCAGATGACAAAACCGCCAGAATTTGGGACAACCAGGGCAATGAAATCGCCCTGCTCACCGGGCATCAGTCCACTGTATATAGTGTAGCCTTCAGCCCGGATGGACAGAGGCTGGCCACGGCATCATGGGACGGCACCGTCAGAATTTGGGACAACCAGGGCAATGAAATCGCCGTGCTCACAGGGCATCAGGACAGGGTATTTAGTGTAGCCTTCAGCCCGGATGGACAGAAGCTGGCCACTGTTTCAGATGACAACACCGCCAGAATTTGGGACAACCAGGGCAATCAAATCGCCGTGCTCACCGGGCATCAGGACTCGGTATGGAGTGTAGCCTTCAGCCCGGATGGACAGAGGCTGGCCACGGCTTCATTAGACAACACCGCCAGAATTTGGGACAACCAGGGCAATCAAATCGCCGTGCTCACCGGGCATCAGTCCTGGGTATCGAGTTTAGCCTTCAGCCCGGATGGACAGAAGCTGGCCACGGCTTCATCCGACAAAACTGCCAGAATTTGGGACTTACAAGGCAATCCATTAGCCGTATTCACGGGGCATCAAAAGTGGGTAACTGATGTAGCCTTCAGCCCGGATGGACAGAAACTGGCCACTGCTTCACGGGACGGCACTGCCAGAATTTGGAAGGTTGAAAGTTTAGGTGAGCTGCTGGGTCGGGGCTGTGACTTGCTGGAAGATTACTTTATTAGGCATCCTGGAGCTAAGGAGAAGTTATGGGTATGCGAGGAATCGGGAATCGGGAATCGGGAATCGGGAGTCGGGAATCGGGAGTCGGGAATCGGGAATCGGGAATCGGGAATCGGGAATCGGGAATCGGGAATCGGGAATCGGGAATCGGGAGTCGGGAATCGGGAATCGGGAATCGGGAATAGGCAATAGGTTCAAGGTTGAGGTTCAGATACTCAATTTAGCAATTTAGGTATCCTAATCTAAATGCTGAACAGCTTAGCTGATAGCTTACCCTTTATCTAGGCTTTTTGATATGGTGTTCCTCTGGCGAGATAAATACATTCACCTGCTTACGGATTTCGGATTTAAGCGGGTCTTTGGCACTCAGTCCAACAAAGCACTGTTGATGGACTTCTTGAATACTCTGTTACCTGCCCACCATCAGATTCAGGATGTCACCATTAAGACTCCGGAATTCTTTGGCAACACCTTAGTGAACAGAAGAGCCATTTTTGATAGTTATTGTCAGAGCACAACCGGTGAACGGTTCATGGTGGAAATTCAAAAAGCAGACCACAATTTTTTCAAAGATCCCAGTGTCTACTATGGCACGTTTCCCATCCAAGAACAGGCGCAACTGGGAAATTGGGATGATCAGCTAACGGCAGTCTACACCGTTGGTATTCTGGATTTTATTTTTAATGACCATAAGGACAATCCAGAACTGTTGCATGTGGTAGAGTTAAACAATCAATACTGTGAACTGTTATACGATAAGTTAAAATTTATTTATATTGAACTACCGAAATTTACTAAATCGGTTAATCAATTAGAAACCCATTTTGACAAGTGGTTATTTTTATTGAAGCATCTCGGTGAATTTAAGGCTCCCCCTGAATCCTTTCCAGGAGATGTGTTTGCCCAGCTGTTTGAAGTGGCGGAGATTGCCAATTTCTCACCAAAAGAGCAAGCCCTGTACTATGATAGCCTTAAGGTCTACCGGGATATGTACAGTGTTGTCGAAACCTGTATTCAGGAAGGTTTTAAACAAGGTAGACTTGAAGGTCTAAAACAGGCCGCTATCGAACAAGGTAAACTTAAGGTAAAACAGCAGGTTGCTAAACGGATGAAAGCAGCAGGGTTACCCCTGAAGGATATTGCTCAATATACGGAGTTGAGTGAGGAGGTGATTATAAAATGGATAAATTAGAAAACTATCGCCAAATTATTCGTCAAACCTTAACCCCTTATGTTAACATTGATTACTCTAATGTTAACATCCGTAACCATGCAGCATTTGACCGAGACACAGACCAATATTTAATTATTTCTGAAGGATGGAATAACCAAGAGCATCTTCATAGTTGTTTGATTCATGTTGAAATTCTTAATTCTAAAATTTGGATTCAATGTGACAATACTGAAGACGGCATTGCTAATGATTTAGTAGCAGCAGGTATTCCAAAAAGTGATATTGTTTTAGCTTTTCATCCTCCAGATGTTCGCAAATTTACTGAGTTTGCTGTTAGTTAAAATCCGGTTAGGTTGCGTGGAACAGGCTTCCAGCCTGTGGCAATTTTCGGAAGGGCAGTTCCAACACTAGTCTTCCATCGCAGCAGCAATAAGTTTGCGGACGCTGGGAGAGCGAAATCCCAGTATAATATCTTTGGGAGAAACACCCCGCTCAATTAATTCACTATCGATATAAATCTCAGTACTATTGTGCTGTATCCAGATTTGACCTTCGATCAGCTCAAGATGCATGGCACAACCATAGATGCGGTACTCATTACGCCATTCATTATGGAAAACCAAATAACGATCCCGTTCTCTATCAAAGATAAGTTGAGCATTGAGATCATAACTGGCAAAGCTTTCTAAAAATTCGCAGGTAATCTGACGATATTGATCTAATTTATCCATTGGTCAATAACCTCATGATTCGGATCGTAAACAATTAACCGGACTTCATATCGTTCAATCACAGTTTTGGCAGGTTCAAATCTGATGAACATTTGGTAGGTATCTTTGGGAATCGCCAGATACAAAATGCGTTCTGGCTCATCAGATATTTCTAAGGCAATCCGATAGTTAAGAAACTGACCAAGAGCGGTGTGAAATTGAGAGATAGTTGAGCCACCGGCAAAGCTTTTAACCTCCACTGCTATTTTACAACCTTCTTTCTCAGCAGCGATCGCTTCTTCTGCAGCTAGATCGATATAGATATCAGCCATACCGTAGCGCAATTGATAGGGATCGTGAGTAATCAGCCAACCATCTTTTTGTAGAGCTATTTTAACTGTATTGTGGAAAATATCTTTGGCCATATTTTGATTATTATAATAAAATTCCCAACACTGGCGGTGCGTTACGGGACGGGCTGTCCCAACACTACCAGGCGGAAAATCAGTGCGAGCCCGTCCCTAACGCACCCTACTGGACTACTGGACTGGCGGTGCGTTACGGGCCGGGCTATCCCAACATTAACAGGCCGAAAATCAGTGCGAGCCCGTCCCTAACACACCCTACTGGACTTGATTATTGGCTCAGTAATTGATTAAAGCGCTTTAGGATTTTGAGAACCTGCTCCAAGCCTGTCTTATTCCGAAGAGAAAATGAATCCGATTCACCATACTTTGGTGTATTGTCTTTGCTCAGTTTTAGGAAAATAAAATCTGGCCCATTAGTAATAAATCCAAAAGCAGGTCTTTCTGATTCAATATTTCCTAGCATATAACTTAGTGCTTGGGGGATGCCAACTTCCAGGGAGTAATCGGCTCGTTTGGCTTCGATGACTAATACCCAAAATTCAGGAGTGTAGATGAGTAAGTCAAGTCTTCCGGTAATAATTGTTTCTTGATCTTGGGAAGTAATTTCTACGACTTTCTCTGCAGTAATATAAAAGGGATGACGATAAAAGCCAGCTAGTTTCAATAATGGGGAAAGTACTACCATTTTGACGATAGTTTCCACCATTGGACGCTCTGATAAGTGGAGATAGTCTCTCTTTATTTCCTTTAGCTCTTTTTTTTCTAATTCTGTTAGTTCTGGTAAATCATCTTGCCACTCCTGAAAGAATTGCTCATCATCGGTGCGCTCTAAGCCAAATTTTACTCTTAAATCGTAGAGGGTAATTTGGTTAGCTGGAATTGCGGTAACCATGGCTTGATTTACTATAAGGGAGTAGGGAGCAGGGAGCAGGGAATAGGGAATAGGGAATAGGGAATAGTTCACTAAAAAAGCTTTTCAGCTTTTATCAATGTCCTAAGGTAAGCTATCAGCTATCAGTTATCAGCTTATTCCTTGAATCACAGGCTAGAAGCCTGTGCCACTCTACTTGAGGTGCTTTTGAATAAAATAAGCTGACAGCTGACAGCTGACAGCTGATAGCTTACACTAGTACTAATTTGTGAGTAAGGTAGACTCTAAATATCTAAATCGGTGAGATTCAGTCGAGCGCCATAGGTTTCAATGAATTGGCGGCGAGGAGCAACCCGGTCTCCCATGAGTACAGTAAAGATTCTGTCAGCTTCAGCAGCATCTTCTATTTCGATTTGCTTCATGGTGCGAGTTTCTGGATTCATGGTGGTGTCCCACAACTGCTGTGGCATCATTTCACCTAATCCTTTGAATCGTTGGATGTTATAGTTAGCGTTTTCAGGAAATTGGCTAATTCGCTGTTGTAGTTCGCGATCGCTATAACAATAGTTATGGTTACGACCTCGTTCTAGTTTATATAACGGAGGACAAGCGATGTAGATGTAGCCTTGGTCTACAAGGGCTCGTTGATAGCGGTAGAAGAAGGTTAGTAATAAAGTACGGATGTGAGCGCCATCCACATCAGCATCAGTCATTATTACAATGCGGTGGTAACGTAAATTGGACGGGTCGAATTCTTCTCCTTTAATCCCTAGCCCTAGGGCTGTAATTAGGGATTGGATTTCTGTGTTCTTGTAAATTTTGGCATCATCAGTTTTCTCAATGTTGAGGATTTTTCCACGGAGGGGGAGAATGGCTTGGAATTGGCGATCGCGTCCTTGTTTAGCACTGTTGTGAACAAACACCCCACTCTTTAAAGCGAAATTATGGGTATGAGGCACTTCAATATCATAAACATCTACCAATTGTTCTAGGGATTCAATAGAAACAACTTGGTAATTATAGTTAGCAACAGCTTCACAAACCTGTGTCTGATTACCCCCAAAAGCGGAATAGGCTTCTTTGTTTTGGGTTTTGACCTTTGCCTGTTTCCTGATTTCTGCCAGTGGCCGGTATAGAGGCATTAGGAAATCATCAGGAGTCAGAGATACTGCTGGCTTATAACTACCATCTTGCAACATGAAGCGGTGATCGGGAGTGCAAATAATAGTTTCTGAGTTATCTAAGGTAAGTTTGATGACTTCAGCATTGGCTTTGGTCATTCTGGGATTGATAATCCGTTCTATTCCGATGCTGCCGTTATTGGTAATGGTGTAGCAAAAATGATCTTTACCCATAGCTTGTTCAGCTACAAGTTCCTTGAAGCTCAAAGACCGTCCATCAGCCAGGGCAACCTGTGTCTCTCCAGAAAAACATCCCCCTGCACTATCTCCCTCAACAATAAATATCTCTGATTCCCCTGGGTCCCGAGAACTACAATCGGCTAACTTACCGGGTAAGGGAGAAGACTCTAGTACTGATTTCCGCCGGACTAATTCACGAGCACGACGAGCAGCTTCTGCGGCTTTATAGGCTTGAATCGCTTTTTCTAAAATAGTATCCACTACTTGGGGACGAAAATCCAGGTATTCAGTCAAGACTTCCCCAACTAGGGAATCTACAATGCCCCTTACTTCTGTATTTCCCAGTTTAGTTTTGGTTTGACCTTCAAATTCTGGCTCTGGGACTTTGACAGAAATCACCCCAGTTAATCCTTCTCGGATATTCTCACCACCTAGGTTAGACTCACTTTCTTTGAGTTTATTGCGCTTGCGTGCGATCGCATTCATGGTTCGGGTCAAGACAGTCTTGAGCCCCTCCAAGTGGGTACCACCATCAATAGTGCGAATATTGTTAGCAAAACCCAGCAAATTATCACTATAGGCATCAATGCACCATTGTAGTGCCACTTCCACTTGGATACTTTTGCGTTCCCCTTGTATGTAGATAATCTCCTCGTGTAGGGGGTGCTTTTCCCGGTTCATGTAAGCGACATATTCCTGGATCCCTCCTTCGTAGTGATAGGTTTCTACTCTGGGTTCTTCCAGGCGATGGTCTGAGAAGGTAATTTTAACACCAGCATTCAGGTAAGCCAGTTCTCGGAGACGTCCGGATAAGGTAGTATAATCAAAATCAATACCGCCAGTAAAGATTTCGGTATCTGGCTTAAAGTTTACTGAGGTACCAGTGTTAGCCTTTTTATAGGGCTTGACGAGTAGTTCAGTCATGGGCACACCCCGCTCATAGCGCTGGGTATGTTCTTTTTTCTCCCGCCACACCGTTACATCTACCCACTCAGACAGAGCATTGACTACGGAAACACCAACACCGTGCAATCCTCCAGAGACTTTATAGCCGCCGCCACCAAATTTACCACCGGCATGAAGTACGGTCATTACGGTTTCCAGTGCGGATTTCCCTGTGGTAGGGTGGGTGCCCGTAGGAACTCCTCGTCCGTCATCGGTAACGGTTACGGAACCATTGCTATTGATATCAACTTCGATGTGAGTACAATACCCAGCCAGGGCTTCATCGATGGAATTGTCTACAACTTCGTACACTAGATGATGGAGACCCCTAGGTCCAGTTGTCCCGATGTACATCCCTGGGCGTTTCCGCACCGGTTCGAGACCTTCTAGAACTTGAATCTGATCGGCACTGTAACTACTCGTCATAATCTTTCGGGGTTCTCCGTTAAAAGCTTTGAAAGGCTATGATTCATCAAAAATGATAAAACACCCAAAGATTGTAACACAAAAGCCTTATAGGCGACCACAGCCCATTTTCATAGGTTATTTCTATAGGGGATTCACTATATAGGGTATGATGGTGTCAGTGGGTCAGTGCTCAAGTTAGTCCCGAATGCCACAATGGAAGATGAAACAGCCCTCCCCTCAAAACTCAACACTCAACACTGAGCACTCAGCAGTCATAGTAATTTGCGGTGCCACAGCTACAGGTAAGTCGAGTCTAGGGATAGCATTAGCACAGCGGGTTAGTTCAATAATTCTTAATGCTGATTCTCGTCAGGTTTACCGGGAATTTGATATTGGAACCGCTAAGCCGACACTGGCTCAACAACAGCAGGTACCCCATTATCTCATCGACATCTGTGATCCAACCGAAACCT
Organism: Moorena sp. SIO1F2; assembly: GCF_010672755.1. Lineage (NCBI taxonomy): Bacteria > Bacillati > Cyanobacteriota > Cyanophyceae > Coleofasciculales > Coleofasciculaceae > Moorena > Moorena sp. SIO1F2. The sequence goes on along the minus strand of NZ_JAAHFV010000219.1, from coordinate 878 downwards.
TAACTGTAGCTGATTATCAACAGCAAGCTCAGGAAATTATAGCTAGGAAACACAGGGAAGACCAGGTAGATCAAGCAGATTTAAACAATAAACCTCTTTTCCTGGTTGGTGGTACTGGTTTATATATCAAATCGGTAGTGCGGGGGTTAAAAATTCCTCGGGTTGCGCCTCAGGAAGATTTGCGTCCGCAACTAGCTGCTCTTGGTCAAGCTCAGCTGTATAAATTCCTCCAACAGATTGACCCTGTTGCTGCTCAGAAGATTCATCCCAATGATCAAGTGCGGACATTGCGAGCATTGGAAGTATTTTATGTAACTGGAATTCCGATATCACAGCAGCAGGGAGAGAATCCTCCTAATTATCCAATTCTCCAGATTGGCTTGGAATGTCGGGATTCTGAAACTATTACCCAGCGGATTGCTCAGCGTACTGACCAAATGTTAGCAGCAGGTTTTGTGGCTGAGGTGGAAACTATTGTTGAGAAGTATGGTTGGAATTTACCGTTACTAGATACCTTGGGATATCGGGAATTTAAAGATTATCTTGCTGGTAACTTATCCCTTGAGCAGGCCAGAGAGTTAACTGTTGTCCACACTCGCCAATTTGCTAAACGTCAACGCACTTGGTTTAAGGCTTATCCTGAGATTGAATGGTTTGATGCGGATTGTCCTGATTTGTTGGAGAAGGTTTGGGAGCGGATAGAAGGTTTTTTAGAGGAATTGAGAATTAAGAATTAAGAATTAAGAATCGGGAATCGGGAATCGGGAATCGGGAATCGGGAATCGGGAATCGGGAATCGGGAATCGGGAATCGGGAATCGGGAATCGGGAATCGGGAATCGGGAATCGGGAATCGGGAATCGGGAATCGGGAATCGGG
>NZ_JAAHFV010000218.1:0-11073 GCF_010672755.1 Moorena sp. SIO1F2 | reverse complement strand
CGCTTTGCTCTGGGATTATCCTTGTTTTGATCAATCCCTTTGGTGCTATCCATGCCTAAAGCAGCTAAGGCTCTAAGTCTGGCTTGATCTTCTGCTAATTCAACGGTTTGGGCAGCAGCTAGACCAGTGACCAAAATGGTATCCTCAACTTTAACGGAGCAACGTACTATGTACTGACCATGGTCAATCGCTAAAAGATCGCTGATCAAGCTGCCTTGAGGATAACGATCTCGGAACTGAGTAAACATAAAACCATTTCCTGCCCAAATCTAAGCATTACATCATAGCATAGCTTGACCCGAGAACTGTAGCAAAGGGAACAGCTGATCTGCGGATCACCGGAACATTTCTTCCCGATTCCGTACTCCCGTTGATGTACAATAAAACATAATATAATAGAACTATCTTTGGTAAGCTGGCGCTAAATCCTTCTGTAGTTCAAGTCTTCAACAGACGTAGGAGAAAGGAATTTCAGTGGTGTTCCTGATCCAGTTGAGCAGCACAGCCAAGCAAAACCAAAGTTTCTTTTTCCCAGGCGCTCTAGGAACAGGAAATCAGAGGGCGGGTACCTCCAAGTTCCCCTCGTTGCCCACACCTACTATGTTCCACAAGAGCTGTTATCTCCTGATGTAGTCCGTTGCCTTTTAGCCTACGCAAGTCAGTATGACGATTCAGCAAATCTGAATTTAGGGCGTAAGCGTGACCAATCGGTTGCCCAATAGGTAGACTAGTAGATATAACTGGGGAATTTGGACACAGTTCCAAGGCTGACCAGACTAAGCTAAGCTTCTCTTTTGCCCCAGGGGCTAAAGCATCGGCAAAGCAAGGGGACTAAGTTACCAGCAAGCTTAATGGTTCCGAGTATTGCAGTGTCTGAACATAAGAGTTCTAACCAAAGAAACTGGGTGGCATTGGACATTCTCACTCTTGCTCTTGGAATCGGTTGCTTCTTATACATAACTGCCTGATTAGTACCCGTTTGATGACAACTTCGCCAACGAAACAATCGTCCTGGGGGCCTCAAACCGTAACTCAAAGAAGGTGCCATGGCGTTTGAATCACTGGCTATTGACCAAGCTCTGACTCAAAAATCCCGCAAGCTTTGTTAGGTGAGTCATTATCCTAAAAAGTTACCCTGACCTTAGTCTTGCTTCGGAACAAAAACAACAGAGTCGGTTAACCAGTTTAGGCAAACCATCAGTGGATACCCTTTCCTGGGAAAGAAACACAAGGGGTGGAACAAGTTCAGCTACCCGGGAATACTGATGCACTATTCTCTGCTGTTGGGGAAGTGTACACCTGGCTTGCCTTTCAATGTTCAGCCGATGACCCGATCGCATCAGGGACTGTCCTACCCTAGCGATCGCATAGTCTTAAGGGCAACAAGCAAAAACCACGATCAGACGAAAAGGATTGTTGGATGGAATTTTCAATCGCTACATTACTTTCTAATTTTACCGATGATAAACTAGTGGCACCCAAAGTCTTAGAAAAAAAACTTGGTTGCCAAGACAAAGACGGTCTCAAAAAACTCCAGATTGCCCTGGATGCACTGGAAAAATTAGGAATTCTGGTCAAAGATCGCGGCAGGTATCGGCGTGTTTATGAAGAAGATGTGGTGGAAGCCAAGCTGCGCTGTTCCAGTAAAGGCTTTTGTTTCGCCATCCAAGAAGTCGAGGGAGCCGATGATATTTACATTCGGGAGAGCAATCTGAGTACTGCCTGGAATGGCGATCGCGTCCTAGTCAAAGTTACCAAAGAAGGTAGCCGACGCCGCTCTCCTGAAGGAGAAGTGCGGTTAATTCTCGAACGGGTAAATCCTTCAGTGCTAGCGCGAGTCAAGGAAATTGGTAATGGTTACCGAGCCTTTCCCCTTGATGACCGACTCTTGTTTGAACTAGATCTTGAACCGGATGAGGAAACCTTAGACAAAGCAGTGGATCATCTGGTTCATGTAGAAGTGCTACGCTACCCCCTCGGACAAAACCCTCCCCTGGGAAAAGTTGCCCGTATTTTAGGAAGTGATGCAGAAGATGCGGCTGACACCGACATTGTCTGTTGCAAGCACGATTTACGCTCTAACTTCCCTGATGAGGTACTTCTAGCCGCTGATAACTTACCGAAAAAGCTGAAAAAATCAGACTATACCCAGCGCCTAGATTTGCGAAAAGTTCTGACCATTACCATTGAAGATAAGCTAGCTAACTCAGAGAAGGTAATTGTAGAAAACGCCTTTACTCTAGAAAAAACCGAAGCAAATCAGTGGCAACTGGGGATACATATTGCTGATGTGGCTTACTTTGTCCCTGACTCTCCCTTGGCTGATGAAGCCAGAAAAAGGGGTACAGCAGTTTATCTGTCCGATCTGATATTGCCTTTACTACCGGAAGCCGTTGCCCAGCTTTGTTCCCTAGTACCAGGTCAAGACCGCTTAACCATGTCGGTACTACTCACTCTAGACGAAGCTGGTAAGGTAGTAGAATATGAGATTCAACCGTCCATAATCCAGGTACACTACCAGCTCACTTATGAGCAGGCTCAGTCCCTTCTGGGGGGACATGAGGAAGCTGACTCAGAATTGGCACCTGTGGTGGACATACTCAAGGAACTGTTTTTTACCTTGAGTCCAGCAGTCAGGGCGCAACGAAAGCAGCGGGGTGCCTTTGACCTAAATTTGTCCCAGATTCCATACCCCTATAAAGATGAAGGAAGAGTGGGGGCTCTGGAGGTTTCTTCAACAGTACCAATGCAGTCGTTGTTGAAGGAATTAGTGATCTTAGCCAATCAAGCAATAGCTACCCATATCCAAGCCCTAGGTTTGCCAGGGATTTACTGTGTCCAGGGGCTACCGGATTGGGATGGGCTTCAGGATTTGATTAGGTTGGGCATGAATCTAGAGCTAGATATGCAGCTTGAGAAAGAGGAAACCATTACCTCTCAAGACTATCAGGGCTTTACCCAGCTATTTTCCAAATCCATAGCACCTAAAGTATTGATCTATTTGTTGTTATCAACCTTAAAACCAACAGGTTATAGTTCTAAACCAGGAGCGCACTTTGGTCTAGCATTGGATACTGGGTATACTCACGGAGTATCACCACTGAGGCGCTATGGAGATTTATGGGTACAACAGTTACTGCATTTGGTATTTGAAAAAGGAAGAGACCGTCGTTCTACCCGTTCCAAAGACCGCGTAAATCTCAATCATAGCAGCTGTCAAGGTAATATAAACTGGAATGTTTTACCACCAGAAATTCACCAAGAGTTAGAAAATCAGTTAACTACATTAATTCCCCATCTCAATGACCGTGAAAAGATCACCATGGATGCAGAGATGGATTTACAGGGGTTAAAGAAAGCTGAACAAATGAAAGAGCGTACAGGAGATATCTTCAGCGGTCTAATTACTGGGGTTCAATCCTACGGCTTTTTTGTCGAAATTGAAGACTTGTTAGTAGAAGGATTAGTTCACGTTAGCTCTCTCAAGGATGACTGGTACGAGTATCGCTCCCGTCACGCCTGCCTAGTGGGTCGCAAAAATCGCACTGCCTATCGCTTAGGCGATCGCGTCGAAGTCCAAGTCAAGAGTGTGGATTATTACCGTCAACAAATTGACCTGGTCACCGTAAGTGGCGGTAGTTTTGCTAGTAACGAAGATTTAGAGGAGTAAATTATTAGTGATTGGTTAGTAGGTTACTAGAAGGTTAACTAACCACTAACCACTAACCAATCACTACCAATGAAATCATATTAAGTCCAGTTAATCACTTATAATAGTATTGATGATAATAGGGTTAATTCCCTTTTGTTAATTAACAATTTTAAATTAAAAATTAATAAACAAATGACGAACACCCTTCAATGATAAGTATTAAACCGGACATGATTTGACTACTGACTAATGACAATTCCTTTAATTCTTGGTGTCACCGGTGCATCTGGGCTAATCTATGCTGTACGGGCTTTAAAGTATTTACTAGAGGCTGACTATGCTATTGAGCTGGTGGCATCGAAATCTACCTATATGGTTTGGCAGGCAGAGCAAAATATTCGCATGCCTCTAGAACCCGATCTACAAGAACAATTCTGGCGTCAGCAAGCGGCAGTCGATCAGGGAGGCAAACTCATTTGTCATCGGTGGGGGGATGTGGGAGCCAGCATTGCTAGTGGTTCTTTCCGTACTTTAGGAATGGTGATCATGCCCTGTAGTATGAATACCGTAGCGAAAATGGCTGCGGGCTTCAGTACTGACCTGCTGGAGCGTTCAGCAGATGTTCAAATTAAAGAAGGGCGTCAGCTAGTAATCGTACCTCGGGAAACACCCTTTAGTTTAATCCATCTGCGTAACCTGACCAGATTAGCAGAAACAGGAGTTAGAATAGTTCCAGCTATTCCCGCTTGGTACCATAACCCTCAAACCATCGAAGATTTGGTGGATTTTGTGGTAGCTCGTGCTTTAGACCAGTTAGACATTGACTGCATTCCCCTAAAACGGTGGCAGGGGAGAAGTAATGATTCCCTACTATGATAGGTAGGAAATAAAGATATCGGAAAGATGGGGGAAAATAGGGCACAGTTAGACCGAGTAGTAGGAGGCTAAATCGTCAGAGTTTTCTGCCTTGAGCCGGACATATGCTGATAAATCTTCATCACCCCTCAACCTTTAACCTATAACCTTCAATCCCTTGGTTTATGTTTAGGATTATTATATTCTTATGTTTGGTAATAGGTGGATTGGCACTGTTTGTTGTTGATAATTGGTTGCCAGTGCTACCGTTAGTCTTTCTCGGCATGAAGACACCACCTCTACCTCTAGCCTTGTGGATTGTTGGTGCCATTGGAGCTGGAGTTCTAACTAGCATCAGCCTACGACTCCCCAATTACCTGGCTTGGCGTTACTCTCGTCGAAATTCTGAACCACCAGACGACGAGCCATTATTTTCTGAATATAGCCGTCGTGAAAGTTATCAAACCCAGACGAGGCAGGATAAAACTCGTGAGCGTCCAGCCTCGAAACAAACGTCAAAAGATGATACAAGCTCGGATTGGGAAGAAAGTAGTAGTCAAGAGTGGGAGTTTGAGGAAGATCAGAATTCAGATCGAGTTTCATCAGGTCGCCAAGGGGTTAAGCAAGATTCGACCTCACACACCACTAAAGGGGATCCCACTAGCTATGACCTGAGCGAAGAACCCGAAAGTAGTGATCAAAGTGGCTCTGTTTATTCCTATAGTTATCGCAAACCTGGTAATTCAGGTGTTGGTAAATCCGAAACAGTTTACGATGCCAAGTATCGAGTAATTAATCCACCTTACAAGAAAGTAGCTAAGCAGCCTGAAGAGGATGAAGAGGACTGGGGGTTTGAGGATGATGAAGACTTTGAATAACCTTACTGACGGTTGATTTTCTGGCTCGTTGGAGAGAGTTTGAGACGGAATTGAATACCCCGTCCTCTTAGGTCGGGGATTAATTTTCCCAGTGTGGTGTTAATTTGACACTCCCCGGTCTAAAGACGCGGGGATTCCTAGATCTACGACCGGCCTTAAACCTCCGTATCCTTGCGGCAATACCTAAACCAAAAACCCGTCAAGACCAAGATTTCAGTTCAGTTTACGAAAGACCCAGCGGGCTAGTCTCCTTAGACGTTTGGTTACTTTTTGGTGAGTGCCTTATAGAGTCCGTTACTCCCCTGTTTCACCTGGTTTCGGCGTGCCCCGCCGTACCGTTGTTTTCTCAAGCTGTGCTTTGCTGGGTTCACACACCGATTGTTAGTCGATGATTGGGTTTTTAAGGAGGACTTTCCCTACCCTCCGGGCATTTCTTCTTTAAGGTCAAGCAGTGGCGGGTCTCTCTCCCGGTTGCGCCTCGGATTTTCAGCCTGTACCCATATCTAAATAGTACCCTTTTGCCAAAATAGTTGAGACGGGTGGCTAAAGCCACTATTCGCTTTCATCCCGGAGACGAAACCTTAGAATAGGGCAGCCTTTATGGTTGGTCGGCTATGAGTAAAAAGGTTAAAACTTTATGATTAAGGCTGCCCTATTCTTGCGGTAACTTCTAACCCGCTTTAAAAAGACGGGGTTTTCAGCGTTTAGACGCTGATAAGAAATAAGGGTCTCAAAAAAAAACTGGGTATTGACCCTACCAGCTACCGACCGTGCGGGGGAAAGTTACGCCCAGGTCGATAACAGCCAATTAGGTTGTGCCTGAGAATCCCCATTCCGGCGACGGATGGGGAAGTTCAAGACTAGCATAACAATAGCAGCCAAGGCAGTGAAAGGTCACTTCTTGGCTGTCACTGTTAGATAGTTACTCAATAATTATCCATTTGGGTAACATACTCCCACACTGACAAGTACGGTTCAGTGTGTGCTTCTTAGCAACTCCAGCTATTGCGAACGGATACACGGGTTACTTTATTAACGACACGGTCAGAAGTTACCGCAAGAATAGGGCAGCCTTTATGGTTAGTCGGTTATGCGTAAAGGGTTAAAACTTTATGATTAAGGCTGCCCTATTCTAAGGTTTCGTCTCCGGGATGCCCCGACCCGCCGGAACAATACAATAAGTTCTATTTTTAAGCACGTAGGTGGCGGTTAGCTCTTAATTTATTTTCCCTACTATTATAAACTATTATAAACCCTGTCCGCAATTCATCTGACACTTATGCTGCGCATGTTCGATGTGAGCCATAAGAGCGGATGAAGCTAATTGTTCATTTGTTCGCGAGATTGCTGTCTCACGCGACCAGTCATAGCGGCTTCTTGTAAGACCATAAAGGCATCCAGATCCGCCAAATCGTACTTTTTATGTTTTTGATGAAGCATCCTGCGTAATTTATCCTCGGCTTCTATGGTAAGATAACCGGTGGTGAGAGCTTGTTTGACAATGTCACGAATTAGCAACATTTACTTTGTTACCCCTACTATAGATGGAGTGACCACTAGTGAAAACCAGTAGATCGGTTCCACTAGTTGATAGTTTTGTGAAACACCGAAATCAGCTGCTTCATCAGGTAGTTGAGCGCCAGGGATTAGAAACTATGCGTTATACATATTTGAGTCTCCCTGGTCTAAAAAATTGAGGATTATTTTACCCTCGTGCCAAGCTTGGACTTTTATTCAGTCCAGAGCCTGACCAGTCTTACGGTGGTCAAACACCGCTTACCCAGTCGGCTTAGGTCTAAGCCGTTAGTTTCTGGCTATTTTTATAATGATGGCGGTTTTAACCGCCTTGTCTTGCTTCCTCCGCCACATAGCCACATGAATTATGACGGTTTCCACGTTCCCGTTGTCTTGATGCAGTCGCAGATGAGCAAAACCACGGCAGTTGCTCATAGGGAGAGGCTGTGTGCTAAGGCTTACCGAAGCACCAAAGTCAGGCCCAGTGGTTACCCCCTTTGGCCTCACTGGCTCCCCAAAACCACGGTACATCGATTTTTTTGGGATGAAGTTTAGATGAAGCTATTGTGGATAATAACATAAATGTGAAAGGCTGTCTCCCAGTGGGAACCCTATAGTGGTACGGTTTATTAAGTGAACTAAGGGTAATCACTGATTAAACTGGAGAGGGCATGCGTGAATGACTTGTTGAAGGGCATCAATGTTTTTATGATTGGCATGATGGGCGCTGGCAAAACTACTGTTGGAGGTTTACTAGCTAGTGAGCTAGGCTATGGTTTTTGTGATACAGATGCCCTGATTGAGCAAATTGCAGGTAAAACGATTAACCAGATATTTGCTGACGACGGTGAAGAAGTCTTTCGACAGCTGGAGACTCAGGTACTCTCGGAACTATCGGCTTATCAGCAATTGATTGTTGCTACAGGAGGCGGTATTGTAATTAAACCCCAGAATTGGAGTTATCTGCATTATGGTCTGGTGGTCTGGTTGGATGTGCCTGTGGCAATGTTAATCGAACGCTTGCAAGAGGATACCACTCGCCCCTTATTACAGAAACCTGATCCTGCTTTAGAATTGCAGAAAATTCTTGACCAAAGACGGAGTCTTTATGAATTAGCTGACCTTCACATCTGTCAACAATCTGGGCAGACTGCACCAGAGGTGGCTTCACGAGTTATTACAGAGATTCCGAAAGTTCTTAAAAAATCTACACAAAAAAATTAGGGTCGTTTTAGAGCCATTCATTATTGTTGGGATAGGCGTTTGACTGGTTTACCCCCTAATAAGTTATGGGCATCTTCCAGAAAAGCTGGTATTAGATCAGCATGAGGACTTTTACGCAAACATTGGCTCAGGTCTAATTCTCTGACCCGATTGGCTTGGGCACCAGGAAACCAGTGACCCGCATTAGTTAGGAGGTTGTAGCGTATTTTTGCATACTCAAGCAGATCGTACGCGATCGCTAAATTCCTCAACCACAAAATCACTGGAATATTTATACCACCTGGGGTTTCTGAATGGGTGGGTAAACCAATGTGCCAACTTCGGAACCAGTCTTCTCCCAATTTTGCGATCGCTTCTGACTCCAAACGCTCTAAAATCGGTGGTAATATTTCCTCTGAGTGCTCCAGAAGTTCTACAGCTTTGAGGTGTTCATCAAAATCTGATGGTCGAGATGCGCCTAGACTCAAGGTATGGACCTGGGGATGGCTCAAACAAAACAAATCATTAAACACCATTGGGCTAAGGGGAGCACAAAGTTCCACTAACCGTTGTGGTGGTTTATAGAGCATACCCCCTTTATCGGAAGGGCTAATGATGAACACCCCCATATCGTGACGAGTAGCGGCTTCAATAGCAGGCCAATTTAACTGATTAATGTAATACCAGTGCAGGTTAACGTAGTCAAACTGGTCGGTTTCAATGGTGTTAACAATTACATCTGTAGGACCATGGGTGGAGAAGCCAATAAACCGTACCTTACCCTCTGCTTGAAGCTGTCGCGCCACATCTAAATAACCACCGGGACGGATAGTATCATCTAGCAACTCAGGGGTATTAATCCCATGGATTCCCAGTAGGTCAACATAGTCAAGTTGTAGGAAAGCGAGGGATTGATTAAACTTACGACGAAACTCTTTGGGGTCAGGCTTAGGAGTAACTTTAGTCTGAACAATCAGTTGTTCTCGGGGAAATTTGGGCAAAATCTCTCCTAATTGCATCTCAGAAGTACCATAGCCACGAGCAGTTTCTATGTGATGAATGCCAACTTCTAAAGAACGACGGATTGTTGCTTCGACATTCTGTTGATGATCTCGGGGAATTTGCTCCTTGGGAACATCCTGCCACTTGAACTGGTATCGCATACCACCACAGGAAAAGACTGGCATCTGTAACTCTGTACGCCCAAATCTTCGATATTGCATCATAAACGTGCTTTGAATCACCCAGCTGCTAGTGTCTGCTCTTTGTCCATCTAACTACTTTTACATTACTTGACAACGTCAGCATTCAGCCGTCAGTATTCAGCCATCAACATTCAGCCGTCAGCATTAAGCCGTTAGCATTCCGTAACTCAGCATTATTCGAATGCTTACCTGTTGTCTTGATCCAATAGCGAGTGGTTTTGGGTCTGTGTGGGTCACCTGCGTCCGCACCGCTGTTTGCCCCGTGGAAACCACGCCAGTTGCTAATAGGGGGAACCCCCACAGGTCGGCACTGGCTCACGGTCATCTCAAGCACCATTAGCAAGTTCAGGTGACGTGACCTCCCCTGTTCCGAAGCTGCATCGCTGATTCAAAGGCTGACAGCTGACAGCTGACGGCTGAATGCTTACCAGCCTCGAATGTTAAGCCAATCGGATCTAGAGTTTACCAAGCTAGTCAGGTACAATGAGGATACCTCAGATAATTCTGCTCAAGAACCATGAAAGCCTACTCTGTTGATCTTAGACAAAAAATTATTGATGCTTATAATCAAGGCAATATCTCTCAACGTAAGCTTGCTCAACAGTTTAATGTTGCCTTAAGCTTTGTTCAAAAATTACTCAAACAGTATCGAGAAACCGGAAATATTGCTCCCAAAGTTCGAACTAAACAAACTCCGATAAAACTTACCCCAGAGCAATTAGCTATTCTCCGAGATCTGGTCATCAAAAACAATGATGCTACCTTAGATGAACTCCGGATTTGGTTAGCGGAAGAAACGGGAGTTTTAATTGGTCGTTCCACAGTCGATAGAATGATTAAACGTTTGAATTTAACCCGTAAAAGAAACCATAGACGCCACAAACAAAAATAAATAGGCACAAATAAATTCAAAAATAATCTTTATATAGCACTACGCATTCAGATGTTTGACATTCCTAAACTCCGAAACTCAGTCATAGCTGACTTCTGACTTCTGACTTCTGACTTCTGACTTCTGACTTCTGACTTCTGACTTCTGACTTCTGACTTGGGCGTAGCGCTATATTTCATGGATAATGGGTACTGGGGCAATGGGGAATAGTAATCAGATTAATGATACCCCATTACCTCATCCCAATTACCAAAATTGTAAGCGGTCAGCAGTCAGCGGTCAGCTTAAAATAAACCTCATTTGGGAGAATTTAAAGGTGCGCTTGACCCATTAAGAATTAAATTTGCCACGGGTCGCACTTAATAGTTCGAGATTTTATCGAATTCAAAGTCTCGGTAGTAAGCATGCAGCCGTCAGCTGATAGCTGATAGCACCATCTGTAGCACCATCTGTAGCACCATATGTAGGCCATTAGCTGATAGCTGATAGCTGATAGCTGACTGCTTACCCAAAATTTAGGGACTATTTGATAAGTGATTAACCAGACTTAATCTCAAATATCTTGAGCTGCCCGCTGAATCAGATGACGAGCAACAGTTTGAATCCCAGTATGCTCATAACAATTAGTGCTAGCGTCTAGAAATGCCGCTACATAGTCTAACTTGTCATCAGCAACTTCTATGAAGCCACCCAGACGCTCAAAAAGTGACTCAGGGCTTAACCCAGTAGAGGAAATTAAATTATTCATCCAGTCACCAACTTCATCAAAGGTGTTACTGATAAATCCCTGTTTATCGGATTCAGGAATTGAGTCACTGAGGGCTTCAAAGGCAGGATTATCTTCTAGAGCGGACTCCCCTCCTTCATCCAGGA
>NZ_JAAHFV010000217.1:0-11121 GCF_010672755.1 Moorena sp. SIO1F2 | reverse complement strand
TATAATTCAGATTAATAATACTGAATTTGTAGGATGGGTAGAGCGATACCAAAACCTATCGCTCTCTGGCTTCTGTTCGGTTTTATCATTCAACCTAACCTACAATAATGTGAATTCCATAACCATCATTATTCCAAACTATTCTGGTCAATAGGGTATTTTGGGGAACGAACGAGTTTCCTAACTTTACCATCTTGTTTCGATGTCACATAGATTTCTCCTTCTTCGTCCACCCCGAATCGCACATCAGAGCGTTTTTTACCAATGATTTCGAGAAAAGAAGCTTCTTGCTCTCCGTCAAAGAGTCTGAGTTCTTTTATTTTTGCCTGTTTGCCATTGACAAGTTCATCTACAGGAACGTGGAAAAATCTTGCATCATGAGCGAAATCAGCAAAAATGTATTGACCGATTAATTCAGGAATTGCTTTGCCCCGATAAACATAACCACCAGCGATCGCAATTCCATAGAAGCCTTTTATGTCGGGGGGGATGTCATGGTCATATTGGGCAACGGGATAAGTATAGCCATAGGAGCGATCGTTTTTGGGTAATGCAAACAAAACATTTTCATTATTTTCCTTTATAACCCAAGTACCTTCCCGCTCGCCCCAACCATAGTTAGCTCCTTTGATACCAAGATTAACTTCTTCAATAAAAGCCTGACCAGTATCAGCAATCAACATTTTGCCTTCGCCACCAGTATCCCAGCTAAAACGATGGGGATTACGCAGTCCATAAGCCCAGATTTCACCCAAGGTTTTAGGCTCTTCATCTGTAACAAAAGGATTATCACGAGGAATACCATATTGACCATTAACACTATTTTTGCCAAAGGGATCGATTCTGAGAATTTTGCCCAGCGGTGTTCCCAGATCCTGTCCATTATCCAAGGGATCGGTATCGCTAACAGGGTAGCCATCACTACCGCCATCAGCTACTGCAATGTAGAGTAAACCATAATCATCATCCCCTCGTTTAGCATTGGGATTAAAGCCCAATTGTCCAACATTATGATCTGGGTAAGGCTCTTCAATGCGCAAAATCTCACGGGATGTTCCGACAAAAGTATTGCTAGAAGGGTTTGTTGCCTTCCATTCGCGAATTACATCGTGGTGGGCACTTTCGATAATGTTATTGTTATTGTCAATAATTGGTTTGGTAACGGGTAAGTCAGGAGTACCGCCAGTTTTAACTTCGCTAGTTACAGTATAAAAAATTCCATTGTCAGCAAATTCTGGATGAAAAGCAAAATAAGCGAAGCCCTGTTGAGGAGTTTCATAAGTAAAGTCTGCACAAATTAATTTTTTCAGATTCATATAAACAGTAGCAGTGCCGTCAACAATGACATACAACTTGCCACGCATATCGTTAACAAATAATCGTCTGGTACCATCTCCTGCATGGGTAAGCAGGTTCAAGCGAGCAGCTTTATTTCTTCCAGTTCCACTGTTGGGAATTTGAACAACCTCTTCCAATCCGACAGAGAGTTCTGACTTTTTAATTGGTTCGGGAATGGGATCGGTTATCTGGGCAGAAGAAATCCTGGCAACAGCAAAGATGACCAAGAAGAGCGACAAGAGAAAACAGAGAATGCGAAATTTCTTCATACATAATATGAATGCTGCTAAGGTAAGGGCGCGGACGCTAAAAATCTGAGAAATCCAAAAATACGAAACCCCTGAGCTTGGAGTCATGGTGGCGTAATTTAGTTTTTTGTATGTTACAGCTCAAGGCACTGGTTCCGCAATTCTTCCCCACAAGAGCAAGATCAATAGAAAATACTTATACTTCTGTTAGAAATTGTTACTATAGTAGTTTATCCCTATTAACTAAGTCTTAGCATCTAAGACCTAGACACTTGTTGGTGCATTCTACAGAGTAACTCTAATGGAAGATTTAACAACTATCAGCAAACCCAAGCATATTGTTTTAACCTCCCATCCTAGCTCTTCTAGATTAAATTCTCCAGCAATTAACTGGGGAGAAAGTGACCCCCTCAAACGAGGACCCATTGTCGGTACCTTAGTTAACTCAGCTCATCGGAATGTTATTGGTACTCACTCAGGCTCCTATTCAGTGTATCGAGCTTTAGCCGTAGCCAGTGGTACACTCCAGCCTAATCACCGCCCGGATCTCACCAACACTGCGCCCATTGTCCCAATTGGTCCTCATCCCAGTTGGACTGACCCTAATTTGATTGTTTCTCTCGACCCCTTTGGGGCGATGGTAGGTGAAGTTTATAGCGATTTATATCAGCAGGGATACGACATTAGACCCACAATTGCTATCACCAAAGCTCATATCAATATGCCAGAACTACAGGATGCTGTAGAGAAAAACCGTTTAGCAATTGATGGCAAAATTATTAAAAACGATGGTAGTTTAGTAGTCACTAAAGTAGCAATTGACCCGGTTTGGTATCTACCGGGAATTGCCCAGCGATTGAACATTCAAGAAAGTTACCTGCGCCGTGCTCTATTTCAGCAAACCGGTGGCATGTTCCCGGAACTGATCACCCGCCCCGATTTAAAGGTATTCTTACCCCCCATTGGTGGCATCACTGTCTATTTAATTGGTGATGTGGCAGCCATTACTGAACCCAATCGACTGCTGGCTGTACGAGTTCATGATGAATGTAATGGTTCCGATGTTTTCGGTTCCGACATCTGCACCTGTCGTCCCTATCTAGTCCATGGTCTAGAAGTCTGTGTCCAGACAGCCCAAGGTGGAGGTACAGGTGTCATTGTTTATTTCCGTAAAGAAGGTCGCGCCTTAGGTGAAGTAACTAAGTTTTTAGTGTATAATGCCCGGAAACGTCAGGAAGGAGGTGATAGCGCTAATGCCTACTTCAACCGTACAGAGTGTGTGGCTGGGGTTCAAGATATCCGCTTCCAAGAACTAATGCCTGATGTGCTCCATTGGCTGGGAATTAAACGAATTGACCGTTTTGTCTCCATGAGCGATATGAAATATAACGCTATCGTTCAATCCGGTATTGAGATTATTCAGCGCATTCCCATTCCAGAACACTTGATTCCCGCTGATGCCCAAGTAGAAATCGCTGCCAAAAAAGCTGCTGGTTATTACACTGAACATACAACTGAACTAGATGCGATCGCATTGGCTGAAATTCAAGGACGTGGTTTAGCAGATTAGTCAAGAGTCCTTAGTCACTCCCGAATTGCTTATTCTCTATGCCTTCCTATATTCCCTGTTGCCTATGTCACCTGTGGATAATGCACAACAGCAGTTAATCGCTTACTTAAGAAGCCCATGGGCAATTCGGGAGAGATGCGATCGCATTTTCACCTTAGCTACTGTTGACCAGTTGCAGTACTTTCGCTGCAATTTAACCAAGCTAGAGCAAGTAGCTAACTATGTCATCGAGGTAATGCACCAGCACTACCCCGATTTCCAGATCCCATTTCATAGTCGCTGGCGGCATTTTGAGGTAGGGAATGTCCCTCGTCTTCGGGAACTAGACCAGAAATTAGTAGGATTCACTCCACTCCAAAAAGCCCAAACCAAATTCGACTTAGTCATCATTAGTGTCCTACTCGATGCTGGGGCTGGCAGCAATTGGCAGTATCATGAAGCAGAAACTGGACTAGTGTTTCGCCGTTCCGAAGGATTAGCCGTTGCTAGTTTCCGCATGTTCTGTCAGGGAGCTTTCTCCAGCGACCCAGACCTACCTTGGCAAGTCGATGCCAAAGGACTTCAATCCTTGAGCGCCCACCACTTAGCCCAGGGATTCCAGGTCAGTCAAACCAATCCACTCATAGGCATAGACGGTAGGCTAGCCTTACTACAGCGCTTAGGTCAAGCCCTCGTGGGCTTACCACATATGTTTGGCAAAGTCAATCCTCGTCCTGGCAACTTAGTAAATTACTTGGTAAATTACCAATTCCTAGATAAGTTGCAGGTTACCAAGGGATTGCAGCTTAGCAACTTCAACCCTGAAAGTTGCCAAGACAACCAAAGTTGGGTCAAGCCACTGACAGATTTACAACCTCTCCAGGAGCAACCTGCAACTTGTCAACCAGCTAACCTACAACCTGCCAAGCTACAACCTGCAACCTGTGAACCGGCCAACCTTCTAAGTGCCACTAACCTATTCAGCACCGTCCTGGAGGGATTAGGGGATATTTGGCCAAAACGAGAATCCATCGCGGGGGTCAATTTAGGGGATGTGTGGCAACATTCTGCTCTCAAAGGGGATAACTACGGTTCCGAGTATGTACCATTTCACAAACTCTCCCAGTGGTTAACCTACTCCCTATTAGAGCCATTACAGGAACTGGGTTTAGAGATTACTGAACTTGATCAGTTGACTGGCTTAGCAGAATATCGGAATGGGGGGTTATGTTTAGATCTAGGATTACTAGAGGTCAAGGATAGCGCTATTTTAGAACAGTCTCACTTACCCAGCTCCGAAGTGATTATTGAGTGGCGAGCACTCACCGTTAGTTTGCTAGATCAAATAGCAGCAACTATTCGTCAACAACTGAACCTGAGTGCTACTGAATTGCCACTAGTAAAAGTCTTACAAGGAGGAACTTGGACAGCAGGACGTAGAATTGCTGCTCAATTGAGACCAGGAGGCTCTTCCCCGATTCAGATAGAAAGTGATGGCACAGTCTTTTGAAAAAATTTGACCAAAAATTTGGGTACTCAAGTCCAGTTGGGTGATCGAGTTGGTTGAGTTACCCATTACCCATTACCTTTTACCTTTTATCGTTAATAGCCTTTTTTCGTTCTTCGAGGATACTGCGAATGGAAGCTGTATCCAGAATTCCCAGAACTACACCCTTGTCACTAACCACAGGTAGCTGATCTAGCTGCTCTTTCTCCAGAATTTTGACAACCTCTAACAGGGAATGATCCGATTGAACAGTTCTAAAAGTCTTAACAGACTTCATCAGTGCTCTTACTGGAGTCACCGGCCAATTAGAGGTAGGAACAGTTTTGAGATCATCCACTACCACAACTCCTAGCAGTTGACTGGCTTCATCGGTTACTAGAAACTTGCGCCACTGATTTTTACCGATAATGTACTCGTTGACAAACTCCCTTAGAGACAAATCAGCCAATACAATTGGGCTGTTGGCAATGACCGCATCTTCTGCTGTCAACCCCTCTAGCTGGTCTTGAACCATAGCAGATTGGGCAGACATGCCAGCATTTCGCAGCAAGAACAAACCAATTAAGGCAAACCAGATGCCATTAAAGTTACCATACAGTAGGATTGGAAGCACTCCATAAATAATTCCTCCCCAACCAAAGAACTGACCAACACGGCTAGCAAATAACACACCTTTGTGTGGGTTGTCCGTAACTTGCCAAACCAGTGCCTTCAGGATGTTACCCCCATCTAGGGGTAAACCAGGAATTAAGTTGAACAATGCTAAAGCCAAGTTGATGGAGGCGAGGAGTCCAACAATAGATGCCAATGAACTAGCTAGATTGGCATTGGCCTGAACGGCATATAGTAGAGCAAATAGTAGCAAACTAACAGCTGGACCAGCAATCGCAACTAAGAACGCCTCTAGTGGACTTTTTGATTCTTTATCCAGGCTAGCTAGACCACCAAATAGGAAGAGGGTGATAGATTTAACCTCAATTCCCTGCTGGATCGCCACAAAGCTGTGTCCTAGTTCATGAGCTAACACAGAGGCAAATAACAAAAGTGCAGTCACAAATCCTAAAAACCATGGCAAAACACCGCTCAATCCTGAAAAATTTGCTAAGTCACCTCCGAAATCAAAGGTGACTAAAGCTAAGACTAGAAACCAGCTTGGATTCACATAAAAGGGAATCCCAAATAAATTCCCAACACGAATACTGCCGTTCATGCAGACTACCTCAAACTCTCCTAAGACGTTTTTTTATACCAAGTTGGCTTCTAAGGTAGTAGATAGGGTATGGTTCATGATTAACATTTCATAAAAAATAGTTCATGAAAAATAGATCATGATACGATTGCCAGTTATCCTTGGCAGTAAAGGGTTTATCGCTTTTGCCAATCAACAATCAACCAAGAGCAATGAACAATTAACCTACCTTAAGGCAACTCGATAGTAGTTTCGTCTTTCATGGTTCTATCGTAACGAAATGTAAAAGATTTGCCGATTGCTCAAATGCCGTAAAATCCGTCCACGCTTAGTGCGGTTTTAGGAATGCAGGTGGTTTGACCCCTCTGTGTTTCCATCGGCATAATAAAATTAAGCACCGCTCAAGCGTGTTTAGAGCAACATCTTCTTTAAGCACTACCCCCCTTCCTACTAGTGAAACTGACTAAACGATGTCCGTCTTTGAAACCAAAATCACCCACTCTTACAACCAACAAGACATCCAGCAAATCCTCAATCTAGCCCTGGCACGTCAGGAAATGGTTGAAGAATTTTCCCGTGAACAGTTGGTCGAAATTGCTGCTGAATTAGGGATTTCAATCCACACTCTCTTAGAAGCAGAACGAGAATGGCTAGCCCAGCAACAAGAACAGCAAAAACGTAATGAATTCAATAGTTACCGACGTAGCGAACTAAAAAAAAGTTTTGGAAAGTTTGTAATCGTTAATAGTTTTTTAGTGGCGATCAATCTAATTAACGTTGGTTACCTGTCTTGGTCTTTATATATTTTATTGTTCTGGGGTTTGTGGATAGCACTCAGGGCGTGGAATACTTATCAAATACAGGGCGAAGACTATGAAAGAGCTTTCCAAAAATGGAAACTTCAAAACCAGGTAAAACAGATAGCCCAATCAACTTATACTAGTCTCAAAAACTGGATTCAAGACCAAGGACTAATGACTAAGGACTAATGCCTAACATAAATAATTTCAGCTAAATCGCTGATCAACAATGTTTCTTCCTGAATATCTCCTAAAGCATGAGCCACTGCGATCGCTTTTTCATAAAAACTCCGAGCTTCCAACAAATTACCAGTGTCTTGATATAACTGGGCAAACAACTTTAGAGCAACTAGCTCTTCACGGCGATTGTTTTGTTCTTGTGCCAAAGCCAGATATTCCTTCAGTGCTTTCACCGCTTGCCGATTCTTACCTGTAGCGATATGGGTTAAAGCTATACCCTTAATAGCACGAATCTGATTGAAAACATTGTCAACTTTTTCAGCCAGTATCTGGGCAATGCGGTAAGAATACAAAGCATCTTTTTCCCGTCTAGCGGCGAGATAGGCATCTCCCAAATTATTCCGAATATTCGTCTCACCTAACTTATCCCGAGAGCGACGCCGTAAAACTAGGGCAGCTTCATACCACTTAATCGCCTCGGGATAATTTCCCCCTTGAGCTGCCACTAAGCCTAGATTATTCAGACTCAACCCTTCACCGTCATCATCCTTAATAGTACGGGAAATGGTCAGTGCTTCCATAAAAGCTTCTTGGGCTGCTTTCAGGTTTCTCGTTTGCAGCAATAATATTCCAATATTATTTATACTATAAATCTGTGGCTGAAAACTTTGTTGAGAACGGGCAGCACCCAAGCCTCGGCGCAAGGCTCGCTCTGCCTCCTGATAGCGTCCCAACTTGGCGTAAGTCTGACCTAGGGAATTGTAAGTTTTACCCAATCCCTCAAAGTCACCAATTTGCTGATAAATTTCTCCCGCTTGGGACAAATACGCGATCGCTTCGTTCAAGTTACCACTCTGTTTAGCCAGCTCTGACTGCTCCAGGAAAAAATCTGCCCGATTTCTTGCTTTGCGGTCACGAAGATTGTCTAAAGGGATTGCCAGTTGTTGGTCGATGCTCCGAGTCTGACCCCAAGCCATCGGGCTAGCCAACATTACCAATGGGGTAAAGGCTAGCGCTATTATTCCGGAAAGACTAGTCAGCAACCTGCTACGATTCGCCATACCAAAAGACTCCGTTTGATCAACATTTCTGCTATTATGGAAGTTATGATCAAAGTACCCCGATCAAGGGTGCAAACTAACCGCCCTTTATTCACTCAAAACCGGTACTGCAAACAGATCAGATTCTTCTCGATTCTTGGCTTCGACCCCCAGATAGACCACCCGGATATCATCGGGTAAAGCAGCTTCCAACAGTTCATAGCCTTCTTGAAGTTCGGTTCTCACTTGAGCTGGAGTAATCATTTCTCCCTCCGCTTGCAGATAAGCCGCAATTCGCGTTTCACTCCAGTGAAAGGTCCCAGCCATGATTACCATCAACCGCACCGCTGGTGGTAGCTGTTCCAATGCCATCTCCAGATAACACCACAAGGGTGGTGGTGCTACCTTAAGGTTATAGTGAATAGATTCCACTGGTGGCAAGTCTGCCTGGTTAATACAAACCGCCGTTAGGTTTATGATCTGGTTTTGGAAGGACGTTGACTCTAGTCCATAATCCTCCCGCAAATCCATGCCACCCAGTTCGTGATAGATGTGACGCCAAGTCAGAGCAAATAGATATTCCGCCTGCACAGGCGATCGCGCTGAGTGCCGCACTAATGTATAGACAATAGGACTGTAGCGACAGAAAATTGCTGTAAAGTACTTCCCTTCAGACCGATGACGCTGAAACAAAGTCAGCAATTCCTGATCACTATGATGAAACAGTGATTTAATAAGTGGATGCTTAGATTCAGGAAAATGGGGGATTTGCACAATCTTTCAATAAAAGCTGTAATTAGGAGAATTAGACTAGATGCATCCTGATCTCACCACAACCCCCTCATGTTGAGAAAGGGGAAATGCCGATGGTTAACTGGCATTGGAGTAGATCAATGTCGGGACCTAATATCCTAGGTCTGCACTAGACCTCAAGATGAAGGAGATGGATGCCGATACCAAGTCTACAACCTTTGGTGCTCCGATGCTCCTTCAGTTGAAGCTAAAATTGAGAAAAAGCGTACGCTAATGTCTGATGGTAATAATATTACCTACGATTGGAGAAAAAGTTCATAAGGACCTTTAAACTAATTTATTCAGTTGCTAACTCTGTTTAAGTTTATGATTCTATCAGTTGATATTATTTCCCGGCTAACTTCGCCCCTGCCTCTTGGCGCATTTTTACCCTCTTTGCCTTTAGATAGCCTGTTTTCCACTCAAGGCATCATGGTAATGCTCCTAGGTGCCTATGCCTTTGCCATGTGGATGTTTTTGACCAGCGCTCCAAAAGTTCACACCATCATGGTGTCTGATTTGGCAATAGCGCGACAGTTTTATGAAGGCTTGCTAGAGTTATCCGCAGCAGAAGTCCCCCTACATTACTACTATAATTACGAGCAGACCATGGGGAGTACCAGCATTGACCCCCTATATATGTCAACCAATTTGGGAACCACCCAAGCTACCCAGTTCAGTGGTGCTGATGGGCTATGGTACCAGTTAAAGAAGAATACCCAGCTCCACGTGATTTCCGGAGCTAGCTTGGGCAATAAAAACCAACAACGTCACGTGTGCTTTGATCATCAGTGCTTGGATCAAGTTTTGATGCTGGTGCAGATGAGACGCCTAAAATACAAAGTGCGCACCCTCAAGCCCCTTAACTTTTTGGTCAAGGATCTCGACGATCGTGTAATTGAACTGGCAGAAGTTTCTAATTAGCGGTTAAATCAATAATGGTGAGTTAATCAGGGATTAGGCGGGTAACAATTGCGCGTAGCGCACCAGCCATTGGTTTCATGCCTAATCACATTTACCATGTTTGAAGTAATTATCACAGTACTGATTGTTCTGTTGGGTTCAGCCATCTGTGCTATGGCAGAAACGGCTTTGTTTTCAGTGCCTATCGTTAAAGTCCGACAGTTAGCGCAGTCAAACCAGCCTGCAGTGTTAGCACTACTGGCGATTCGCAAAAACATGAACCGACCCATAGCTACCATTGTTATTCTCAACAACACCTTCAACATTGTTGGCAGCATCGTAATTGGTTCCCTTGCTGCTAGGGTCTTAGGAGAGGCTTGGTTGGGGGTTTTTTCAGGTCTATTTACCTTTCTAATTATTGTATTTGGGGAAATTGTCCCGAAAACCCTTGGTCAGATCTACGCCCAAAACATCGCCCTACTCGTGGCTCTACCAGTTCGGTTCTTAACCGTTGTGTTCACGCCTCTGGTGTGGTTGATGGAAAAAATTACTGCTCCGTTTACTAAAGGTCAAAAACTTCCTACCACCAATGAGGCGGAAATCCGATTTTTAGCGAAGGTTGGGTATCAAGAAGGGGTGATTGAAGATGATGAAGCAGAAATGATCCAACGAGTATTTCAGTTAAATGATTTGACTGCATCTGATTTAATGACTCCGCGAATTATTACCACCTATTTGCATGGTAATACCACTTTGGCTGAGGCTAAACCAAGCATTATTGCTTCGCCTCACACCCGGATGCCTGTGGTTGAAGACTCTATTGATCAAGTAATTGGAATTGCTCTCAAAGATGAGTTACTCACAGCAATCATTGAAGACAAACATAACCAACCCCTTGCTTCTCTGATTCGTCAAGTCCGCTTTGTCCCTGAAACTGTTCGCGCTGATAAGCTACTGAAAACCTTTCAGCAAACCCGTGAACATCTGATGGTTGTACTGGATGAATATGGGGGTGTTTCTGGTGTAGTCACCCTGGAAGATGTACTGGAGGTGCTAACCGGTGAAATTGTTGATGAGACCGATCGCAACATTGATCTCCAAGCAATTGCTCGTAAACGGCGAGAAAAAATGTTGAAATCTTATGGTCTTGATCAGGATTAGTTTCGTGACAATAATAAATAGATAATTGGGATTTTATATGTAAACATAGGATTGAAAAAAAAGCGATTAATCGCTGCTATCCTTTACCTGTTTACTGTTCATTGTTCCCTGTTCCCTGTTCCCTGTTCCCTGTTCCCTGTTCCCTTTCAACCAAGCTATATAAATTAACAAACTATATTTTTTGACATATTTTATAAGCTTGTTCTTCTGATTCTTCAAGAGTTTTTAATTGTGAGTATAGCTTTTCAATGCTTTCTTTATCGGGACTTTCTTGGGTAACATTAAAAACTATACTATTGAATTTATTTTGGGCTGTTTTGACAACTTCCTCAGCTTTCCTACAAGATGGATTTCTGAATATTTGATCAAGTTGAGGAAAACACCCACTTAAGCAAAACGTTAGTATAAAGATTA
>NZ_JAAHFV010000216.1:0-11151 GCF_010672755.1 Moorena sp. SIO1F2 | reverse complement strand
ATAACTTGCATCAATAAACAAGATCCAGGTGCTATAAATTTTCTGGTTCAGATTTAATACAGTGTCTGAGATAGTGTTAATTTTGAACAATTTGCCTTGGCTTACGACAATATCTGCAAATACCTAGCAGAAGAATATCCATCGGAGTTTTTTCACTGGCTATTGGGTGAACAACCTAGAGATATTCAGGTACTTAAAACTGAATTAAGTGCTGAACCCATTCAAGCTGATGCTCTGAGTGTACTCCAAAGTACAAACCAAATTCTGCACCTAGAATTTCAAACCCTGCCCCAATCCGAGCCACCATTACCATTTCGGATGTTGGACTACTGGGTCAGACTACAACGGAAATATCGATGTCCGATTGAGCAGGTGGTAATTTTCCTAAAGTCTACGACCTCACAGATGGTATTCAATAACGAGTTTAGGGATACTAATACCTGGCACCGTTATCGAATAATTCGTCTGTGGGAACAAGACCCATTACCGTTGTTAGCCAATCAGGCTTTGTTACCCTTGGCGACTTTAGCTAGGAGTAATAGCCCTAATCGATTGTTAGAGCAAGTGGTTGCGGAAGTAGATAGAATTGAAGAAAAACCATTACGGGGAAACCTAGCGGCCTGTGTAGATGTACTGGCTGGTTTGCGGTTTGACAAAAATTTAGTCTGTCGATTGTTGAGGGAGGAAGTTATGGAAGAATCAGTTACCTATCAAGATATTATCCAAAAGGGAGTCCAGAAGGGACTCCAGCAGGGACTCCAGCGCGGCAAGCAGGAGGGAGTCCTATTAGTTGTGATGCGTTTGCTAACCCTGAGGTTAGGTTTACTTGACCCTGTGCTCCAACAGAAGATTGAAGGATTATCGATTACTCGATTGGAGCAATTGAGTGAAGCCTTGTTGGATTTTGAGACAGCAACGGATTTAGCGGTTTGGTTGGATCACTGCTGAGATTTAACTGTCAGTGTTCACCTTGTCAGAGGAAGTTATGGAAGAATCAGTTACCTATCAAGATATTATCCAAAAGGGAGTCCAAAAGGGACTCCAGCGCGGTAAGCAGGAGGGAGCCCTATTAGTTGTGATCCGTCAGCTAACCCTGAGGTTAGGTTTACTTGACCCTGTGCTCCAACAGCGGATTGAGGGATTATCGATTACTCGATTGGAGGAATTGAGTGAAGCGTTGTTGGATTTTGAGACAGCAACGGATTTAGCGGTTTGGTTGGATCACTAGGGAATAGGGAATAGGAAAAAATTCGGCGTTGCTGAATCAAGCAATGAATAGGAGTAGAGTGGGCATCCTGCCCGCTCGAAAATAAGTATGAAACTGGCAAGATGCCAGTTCCACAATAAGCATGAAACTGGCAAGATGCCAGTTCCACAATAAGCATGAAACTGGCAAGATGCCAGTTCCACAATAAGCATGAAACTGGCAAGATGCCAGTTCCACGCAAGATGCCCATTCCACCAACATGTCCATTCCAGAAAACTCTTAAAATCATTCCATTATTAAGCAACGCCCTAAAAAAAGCGATGCAGCGCGGTCTTGGGGAGCCAGTGCCGCCAAAGGGGGTTCCCCCCATGAGCGACTGCCGTGGTTTACCCCACTCGCTATTGCATCAAGAAAGCGATCGCATTTCCTAATCCGATCGCTTTTTGCGGTTCTTCAGTTGTGTCAATAGTTTGGTGCAGTCAAGGATTAGGATGCCAGGGCGACTTCCACGGTCTGCTGCAATTCACCATTTTGATACATCTCAATCATCACATCAGACCCACCGATAAACTCTCCGTTAATGTACACTTGAGGAATCGTTGGCCACTTGGAATATTCTTTGATTCCCTGACGGATGTCGAAATCTTGTAGTACGTCTACAGTTTCGTAGGGAACTCCTAAGTGATTCAGAATTTGGACAACATTATTGGAAAAGCCACACTGGGGCATTAGTTTGCTGCCCTTCATGAATACCAAAATTTTGTGGTCTTGTGTTAATTTATCTATTCTCTCTTTCAGTTCTGGTGTCATCGTTTTCTTAAACTCCTGGGATATCTAGATAGTTATTTTGATAGTCGATATTATATTAGTCTAGCGATCGCAAAATCCTAGACTCTTCTAATTATGACTTACGCCAGTTTACTGCTTGCCAGCCCACGCTTCAGGGGTATAGGTTTTTAGGGCTAGGGCGTGAATGGCCTCTGTTGCCAACTCTTGGCTTAGGGCACCATAAACCAGCTGATGTTGTTTCACCAGGGATTTACCTTCAAACTCGGAGGAGACAACAATGGCTTGCAGATGGTTACCACCCCCTAAATCTTCTACCTTTACCTGAGCATCCGGTATCGATGCTTTAATCTTTTCTTCAACTTGCTGTGTACTAATCGGATCCATTTTTTTTGTTCTAGTTTCTAGTCGAATTTCTAAAATATACTAAAATTAAACGTAAGCATATGCGCGTAGCGCTTAAGCTGATAGCTTACAATTTAACTCCCTTTATTAGAACCAGCGGATGAGGTGGGCTGGCTATTGCCATTTCTAGGAAAGGGAGAATCGACGAATCCTAGCTCAAACAGCTGTTGGTAGGATTTTTTTCCCAATTCCCTGGTTGGATTTTGAGACCGAATAATTTGAATTAACAAGGGGACAGCTAATTCTGGCTGGTCATTGGCTCGATGGACTAGGGCTAGCCGATAGGTAGCTTCATCTCGCTTTTCAGCAGTTTCCAGGGCTTTTTGCCGTTGAGACTCGTAGACTCGGTTGTCAATGCCAGAAAAACTGGAAGCCAGCTGTTGGTAAAAGTTAGACAACTGGTTGAATATCTGACGTGCTTCTTGGAGTTTTTTGGCAGCTACGCTATAGTTCCCTGAATCAATAGCGTTAGTCGCCTCTTGCATCATCCGCTCTCCCCCCGGCATACTCAATAGGCTGTCTTCTTGAGTCAACGGTCCGGTATTGTTGGGGTCAGTGATGTCTGATTCTACTTGGATATCAGCACCTTGTGCCTGGGCTGGTGGCAGTACTACCAAAGCTGCCATGACGGGAAGAGCAACGAAACAGGCGAGCCTGACCGAATTAAGAGTGCCAGAATAAACCATACTATAGCTTTGGGAATTGGTTACCTAAAATAATAGAGTAAATCCAAACTATTGGTATAGTACCATTACCAAACTGGATCAAGGGCTTCTTGGAAAGGTAAAGCAGGTACCAGAGTTGTTGGATTTAAGGTTCAGACTGAAACTAGTCCTAAAATGTTCCGTAGGGTATGTCAGTGTGCTGATAGCTGATAGCTGTTCGCGCAGCGTGTGCGTAGCGCATAGGCTGACTACTTACAGGTTAACTAGTTACCTTTAATCTGGTTGTTGGTATGGACTGTTGTGTTTTATATCCTAGCTTGGCGTCAGATTTATCCTATTCTATTCCGTTGATTAGTCAAGGGAGTAGGGAGTCGGAACCCACCCCTAACCCCTCCCAGGAGGGGAACGGGAGTTGGGAGTTGGGAAAGAGAGGGAAGTGTGGGAGATGGGGAGATGGGGAGATGGAGAGATGGGGAGATGGGGAGATGGGGAGATGCTTACAAGGGTAGGTTTTTTAAAAAGGAGGTACTTTTATTACGTATAAATTAATAAAAATATGTATCAAAATACACTATAATTTCCGGGATAATTCTTCCCATTTCCCGCTTTTCCCGACTCCCTACTCCCGATTCCCGATTCCCTACTCCCGATTCCCGATTCCCGATTCCCTACTCCCGATTCCCTACTCCCAGATCCGCTGTTCCCTGTTCCCTGTATATAGATATAGCTCGTTAGTTAGATTTTTTAATTTCTTCACATTATATTCACAAGATGGTGATTTAATAAGTTATACCAGTTGAGTCAGTATAATACAAGACATGAAGCTCAAGGTAAACCCGCCCAACAATCACCCTTTACGGTTGAAAATGGTTGTTTTTTTGATTTATAGTGGCTTAGTCTACTTAGGGATTGCTTCGTTATATTGGTTTGTGGTATTTCCCATAAATTTTATTGAGGGGTTTCTTGAAAAATCCCAACTCAATAAACTATTTTTTTGGGTAAATCAAGTAGAGCAAAAAGACAAAATTTTGTTTTTTATAGCTGTTGTAATAATGGCTATTGGACTAGTAATTTTGATTAAACTTTACTACTTAAACAAAGGTTTATATAACCTCTCAAAAACTGGTATAACTGTCAAGACTACTATCGGTACAGAAGACAAGCAAATAATTCAATGCTTGAATAATGCCCTGGAGTGGCTGAGTTCTGATCAGATTGCCCTACGGCTAGGTGGAATTTATGCCCTAGAACGAATTGCTAAGGTTTCTGCCCAAGACCACTGGAAAATTATGGAAATTTTATCGACATTTGTGCGATATCAGTCCCCTGGGAAGATTCATGTAGAGCAGCAAAAGCAAATAAATGACTCATCCAGTCCTCTTCCAATTACAGAAGACCAAAAACTCCCTATTGATATTCAAGGTGCCCTAACGGTTATTGCAAGGCGCGACAGCTCAAAAGAACTCGAAGATCAGAAAATTGATTTATGTAACGCCACACTGATTGGGGCAAACTTAACAGAAGCAAACCTGCAAGAGGCATACCTTAGTGGCTCCAAACTACAAGGAGCTTGTCTTAATCAGGCTAATCTAAAAGGAGCATATGTGATCGGAGCCAATCTAGAAGGGGCAGACTTTAATCAAGCTAACCTCCAAGGAGCATACTTGATAAAAGCTAACTTAACAGACGCTTGCTTATTTGATGCTAACCTAGAAGGGGCATTTCTCAGGAGAGCTAAGCTAGAAAAGGTAATCCTCTGGAACGCTAATTTACAGGGGGCATCTTTGATTCAAGCTAACTTGCAAGAGGCAAATTTAGAGGGAGCTAATCTCCAGGGTACAGATTTAAGAGAGGCTAACCTCCAAGGAGCTAAAAATCTGACCCAAAAGCAGATTGAATTGGCACAGATAGATAGCGAAACTATTTTACCAGACTACCTGATTAGGAATTAATATTAGTATAATAAATTGGCTGTATTTTTAGGAAACAGAAGACAGAAATTATATCGGGTGCATCTTATATTTATTTGTAAAAAGATCATCCCTCAAGAATTCCATTTAGATAATTTTTGAGGCCATATTCCCTACTCCCTACTCCCTACTCCCTACTCCCTACCAAGAATCGATGATAGCGGTCGGGTAGGGTACGCGATCGCATAAACTTATGGAATCTATAAAATTCCATAAAAGAGAGGGTGATCCGTGGCTACGGACTACATTTTGTTTATACATGGTGTCAATACTCGCCAAGATCGAGAAACACCCCAATACGCTGACAAGCTTTTCGATCTGATTCAAAGTAATGTTGAGTCATCCATTCAACTCAAAAAGATCCCTCTGTACTGGGGAAATGTGGTAATTGAGCAGGAGAAGGACCTGGTAACAGCATTACAGGCATCGAAGGTGTGGAATGAGTTCTGGTTCAGAGACTTTCGTGAAAAGCAAATCTTACAATTCGTTGGAGACGGAGCTCTCTACCTCAGCAGACATGTTGGTTCTCTGGCTATTGACCAGATGAGTAGACAAGCTTATCAGGGATTGGAGGGATACCAAGATCAGGACCGTTTGCACCTAGTTACTCACAGTTGGGGAACGATTATCCTATTTGATGTGTTGTTTGCTAGTCGATGGGATGACCCAAGTATACCTGGTCATGAGAGTATTCAGGAGATTCGCAAAAGCATTTTGGGAATCGAATCTGAGCAAGACAGTGCCATTCCTCTGGCTAGTGTTCATACCATGGGTTCACCGATTGCCCTATTTACTCTGCTCCATATTGTTGGCAAAACCAGAGATGGCAGTACCCATGATATTAGTTCCAAATTAAAGGAGTTACTGGCAATTCTGACTCAACAAGGAGTGGCGTTACCCTGGCAAAACTTTGTACATCCGGGGGATCCGATTGCTTGGCCCCTAGAAGGAGTGTTGCCAAAATTAGTAGATGAGTATGACAAAGTTATCAAACTTGAAGATGTACTTACCTACGGTTCTGGATTCTTAGAAAATGTCGCTAAACCGATACAATCGACATTTTTAGCATTAATCAATGGTGGCAGTGCTCACGGCAGCTACTGGACTAGTGAAAAGGTCGCTAAAAAAATTGCAGAGACCATTGACAATACAGCTAAAGGCTCCTATTTTTTGGACCCATCCATAACGCGCTGATGGCTAAGGCTCAGGGAAAATTACCGATTACCGATTACCGGTTACCGGTTACCAATTACCGATTACCGGTAAATTTCCCGTTTTAAGGATTTTCTTCATCCTGTTGATAGACTATCAAGTCCCCTGGTTGGCACTTGAGTGCTTTGCACAGAGAGTTGAGTATATCTTCGTCAATTCTAGGTAGACGGCGATGCCGTTTTAGCCTGGAAACGGAGTTAGGATGCTTTCCAATTATCTCAGCTAGGTCTTTATTGCTGATGTTGCGCTCAGCCATTACTACTGCCAATTTCCAGTGAATCACCACTTTAGTGTTTAACCTCTTACCATACTAAACGGTTGTTACGTTTGATTCTAACCTGTCGCAGCATCAATTGTTGAAAATAATACTTCTATAATTTTTTTTTAAACTCAAAGTGTTGACAAACTGGCAAAGATAGGATATACTATAAAAGTACGCAGTTACAGTGATTGGCAATTCCCTCGCCAGCACAAAGCGATCGCACATAGGTTCTACAGGCCGGGATGTGCGATCGCTGTTCCACCACCAAAGAAACAAGGTGATATATAAATGGTAAACCCACGTTCTATGCAAGAGCTCATCAAAGCTCCGATCTATGATGTCCCTCAGGGCAAAACCCCAGTCCGCCTCCTCGCCTGTGGTGTACCCAAAGGTGTTGAGAGTGTGATTAACCAATTGCACGTGCTTCGCTTTGCCGAAGTCATAGCGTGGACCCCGCCAATTCCTTCCCCTGTCGAGGGTGAGATCATCCGGATTTTGACTCGCCATGTTAATTTGAGGCGATAGGTTTAGGTAAGCATTCAGCTATCAGCTGTCAGCTATCAGCTATCAGCTATCAGCTGTCAGTGATTAGCGATCAGCGATTAGCTTATGGGTTAGGTCACAGGCTGGAAGCCTGTGCCACCCTGTCTTGATGCAGTCGTTAGGTCACAGGCTGGAAGCCTGTGCCACCATACTTGAGGTGCTTTTGAATAAAATAAGCTGACCCCTGAGCACTGACTGCTGACTGCTGAGTGCTGAATACTGACCACTGACCGCTTTCGCTATATGACTAATCACAATCAATGGAATGCTGATGATTATGCTAAGAATTCTTCAGCACAGCTCACATGGGCAAAAGAACTAATTAAAAAGCTATCACTAATCGGGAACGAAACACTCCTGGATATTGGTTGTGGAGATGGAAAGATTACTGCTGAATTTGCCAGTATTCTTAACAACGGTAGTGTTTTAGGAATTGATTCATCCAAGACTATGGTTGAGTTAGCTCAGAATAAATTTCCTCCAGTAGAGTATCCTAATTTAGACTTTAAACTTATGGATGCTACAGCGATTAACCTCAACCATAGCTTCGATGTTGTCTTTTCTAATGCTGTCTTACATTGGATCACTGACCATGGGTCAGTTTTAAAAGGAGTTCGTAATCACCTGAAACCTCACGGAAAATTACTGTTTCAGATGGGAGGTAAAGGTAATGCTAGGGAATTACTACTGATCATAGATGAAATTATCACTGCTCCAGACTGGAAAGAGTATTTTCTATACTTTACCTTTCCCTATTCATTTTATGGCATTGAAGAGTATCAAAGATGGTTACCAGAAAATGGGTTTAAAGCTCAACGTGTGCAGTTAATTCCTAAAGATATGCAGCATCAAGGCAAAGAAGGATTGAAAGGGTGGTTAAGAACAACCTGGTTTCCGTATACCAATAGACTTCCTCAGGAATTGAGAGAAACATTTTTGAACACTGTTGTGGATAGGTACATCGAGCGTTATCCAATAGATAGTCAAGGCTTGACTCAAGTCAAGATGGTTCGCTTGGAAGTTGAGGCTTATGCTATCGAGAGCTAAGCTATCAGCTATCAGCCGTCAGCTATCAGTTATCAGTTATTAGCTATCAGCGGTCAGCTATCAGCGATCAGCTTATGCCTTACATCACAGCGTCGAAGCCTGTGCCACTCTACTTGAGGTGCTTTTGAATAAAATAAGCTGACGGCTGTTCGCGTAGCGTGCGCGTAGCGCATAGGCTGACGGCTGACGGCTGACCACTGACCACTGACCACTGACCACTGACCACTGACCACTGACTACTGACTACTGACCACTGACCACTGACCGCTTACTGGTATTGAAAATTTTCTGCATAATCCTTGGTAGTTCGCCCGATAAGTCTATAGATACTTAGAAATCGGCGTTGCTGAATTAAGGAATGAATGCGCGATCATCTGGTTTTATTACAGCCCCCTAAATCCCCCGAGCGAGGGATTGCTCGCTCGGGGGACTTTGAGAGTTTTGTTCCCCCCAGCGAGGGATTGCTCGCTGGGGGGTTAGGGGGGCAAAACCATACCCATAATCAGCAACGCCTAGAAATCAGCTATTAGCACGCTGAATGCTTACCTTGTCAACTTTTATAATCGGGTGTTAATCGATGTCACAGAAAAACAATACCGTTACTGGTGATCAGCCGAAACAAATTATTTCTCAGACTTACCGATATCAGTCCGAATACTACCATAGCCGTCACCCATTAACCAATCGTCAAAGGTCAACCATTAACCGTCAAGGCTCAACCATTAACCGTTACCCAATCTCCGTAAACCGTGAAGAGCAAACCATTAACCGTCAACCATTTATAGGTGATCCTAATGTGTTTTGGTTTTCTGAAATGGGCAGTGAGTGGAGTGGGACGATTAGAGAGGCGTGCTGGGAAACCATTAAGGAACCCATTGAAGAACAAGAGGATTTATCTCGGGATGAGAAAGGTGCTTCTACAATTGTATCAGCTTTGGCTTTATTGGGGATTATTGCTCTGGCTCTTATTTAAATAAGACATAAAAATCCTAATTGTTACCGTTACGGGATTTTCTCATCTGCTCTAGAAGATCGGTAACTTGTTTGTATTCCTGAGCGATGATATCATCTTCCGGAAGATTTTCGATTTTGAAGTTATCCTCCAGTCTTTGCTTAATTTCTTCCAACTTTTCAATTCCCTTACGAACTCCTGGCTCTCCGCTTAGAGCTAATACGTCTTCAACATATCTACGGGTTAGTTCACTAAATAGCTCTTCAAATTCTTTGTTTCCTTGATAGTTGTTTTGATTTTGCTCAAATAGATTGATAGCTTTTTATAAGCTGTATAAATCTCTGTCTTTTATAAGTTTATAAATTGTCAATAAAACTTTCACTTGAGCTTCAATACTCAAACTCAATATCTGAGGGGGTGACATGAGCCCTGAAAAGCTTAGTAGATAAGGCTTTGATGCCAGTTCTCTTAGCAAAGATAAACTGGCCAATTGACCCTACGAATGATTTTATGGAAGCTCAAACCCTTATAACTACGTTCAAGGTCAGGCCAAAACAGCATGTATCTTTTTGTAACATATCGGCTGAACGTACTACCCAGTAAGGATTTTAGCTTGCATGTCACCCCCTCAGACTCAATATATATCCAACAATACGTCTAAACCTACCAGTTGGACTTATTATTGCTGGAGACTCTAGTAATTTTAGCCAATCTGAGATTGACTGAGGTCTTCGCTTTTGCTCTAATTCCATACCTTGGAGAATGGCTCTTCTCAATGTTTTGTTGGTGACGAAGTTTTCCACATCTTGTTTTTGAGGGTCTCTTTTATATCTTTTTAGTTCATATTCCCGGTCTCTGCTACTAACTGGTTGGCGTCCGGTTAACAAGAAATATAAGGTAGCGGATAAGGCATAGATATCAAGGGGTGGGCCTGCTCTAAACCGGCGTAGTTGTTGCTCGGGTGGAGCATAATCTTCGGACCATTGTTTTGTTAGCTCTATTGTCCGGTCAGGAACAAATTCCCGGGAGATCCCAAAATCAATGAGTATTGCTTCTTCGGTTCCATGTCTTACCATAATATTACTAGGCTTGACATCTCTATGAATCAACTTAACCTTATGCATTGCTGCCAATGCATCGCCAACTTGCTGAATATATTTGATGGCTTGTTCCTCTGGAATTCCATTCCCTGGTTGAGTGAGTCTGTGTAGGTTCTCTCCTTCGATATAGTCCATCACGATGCAAGGACGATATATTGTTGGTTCATAGAAGTACTCTATGAATTTAACAATATGGTTATGGTTAACTAGTTTTAGTCGCTGCGCTTCATCTTTAAATTTTTGTTCTCTTTCGCTTCGTTGATTATTGGGTAGTTCTTCTCTTCCAATTTTTATTGCAACAATCTCTTCCTGACCATCGGGTAAGTGACGAGTAGCTTGGTAAGTCGTTCCAAAGCCTCCCTTTCCTAATTCACGTTGGATGGTATAGTCTCCGTCTTTAAGAGAATCTCCTGGTTCTAAGCTTATCATTGGGTTATTTTAATTGAATTAATTGCTTTAGCGAATCTTCTAACTTAGTGGATGATTAGCGGACTATAACTTTACGATAGTACGTTATTGGATATAATTTATACATTTGTAGTTCAAGCTAATTGTTACTCTTAAGAGAAGTTCTCATCCTCTTTATAAGAGCGGTAACATCTTTGTATTCCTGAGCAATTTTATCATCTTCCGGCAGACTTTCGATGTCGAAGTGATCATCCAGCCTTTGCTGAATTTCCTCCAGCTTTTCAATCCCCTTACGAACTCCTGGTTCTCCGCTTAGAGCTAATACGTCTTGAGAATATCTACGGGTTAGTTCACTAAATAGTTCTTCAAATTCTTTTTGTCCTTGATAGTTGTTTTTATTTTGCTCAAATAGCTTGAGGACTTCTTTGAAGTTGTCTACATCTTCGTTTTGTTTAAGTTTATAAATTGCGGATAAACCTTTGTCTTCAAGTTTCGTCCATTCATCAGTGCTACTTGGATTAGATGGATTAGATGGATTAGATGGATTAGATGGATTAGATGGATTAGATGGATTAGATGGATTAGATGGATTAG
>NZ_JAAHFV010000215.1:0-11165 GCF_010672755.1 Moorena sp. SIO1F2 | reverse complement strand
GCTTCATCACTATCCCAGTGCTCTAAAATATGCTTAGCATCAACTACCGTTACCACGGCATCAAGGTCTAACTGGGTTTGAATCTCTTCATCCACAAAAAAGGTTTGAATTACCGGGGCAGGATCAGCAAGCCCAGTGGTTTCAATCACTAAATGGTCAAACTTATCCCGTCTCCGCATCAAGTTACCGATGATTCTAATTAAATCTCCCCGCACGGTACAGCAAATACAACCGTTGTTCATTTCA
The DNA here is from genome assembly GCF_010672755.1 of Moorena sp. SIO1F2. NCBI lineage: Bacteria > Bacillati > Cyanobacteriota > Cyanophyceae > Coleofasciculales > Coleofasciculaceae > Moorena > Moorena sp. SIO1F2. The sequence continues at coordinate 10,919 of NZ_JAAHFV010000215.1, read as the reverse complement.
AAGATTTCTTCATCGGCATCGATAACTAACTTATTATCAATACCAACTTCCCCAAACTCATTAACAATTACGGCTACCTTTTTACCATGCTCGTAGGTCAAGATATGGTTGAGTAAGGTAGTTTTTCCGGCTCCTAAATAGCCAGTTAAAACCGTGACGGGTATAGCGTTATTTACAGTAGTTGCAACCATGACTAGTATAATGAATTAGTTGTCTAAAGTTTTTGGTAAGCATATGCGCTACGCGCACGCTGCGCGAACAGCCGTCAGTGGTCAGCCGTGAGCTAAAAGCTCACGCTACGCGAACAGTTTAAAATAAACCTCTTTCGTGGCACAGGCTTCTAGCCTGTGAAGCATTAGCTGATAGCTGATAGCTGATAGCTGATAGCTGATAGCTTACAGTTGTTTAATGTCTAGTTCCTGAATTTGTTCTATGGATTGATGAATCTTGTATTGTTGCGGAGGTGTTCTCATGATGGCAATGACGGTTTCTAAGGGAGGGCAATCTGGTTCATGGCATTGTAACTGACTAACAGAAATAGGTATTTCCGGATCTATTGCCAAGTGCTGATAAACCCAGTTTTTGATTTCCCTAATTTTAGCTGAATTAGTTTTAGACTTAGAGGTTTGAAATAAATTCATGGTTCTTAACCAAATCCTCGACTGGAACTGGAAATAGAATTTTGCAAAATTATTACTTCACCATTTTGCCCTCCGGCAGCTAAATAGTCTCCAGTAGGGTTCCAAGCTAAACAAGAAAATTTTATTTTTCCGCTGACTATTTTGGTAAGCTTTTGAGCCTTTGACCATAGTTGAATACCACCATCATTACTAGCGGAAACTAGTAGGGATGAATTGGGGGCAAAGGTAATTGCTTGTATGGCTTGGTCATGTTGTAACACACGATTTTCCCAGTTGTTGATTTCGTTGTTAAACTCCCACACAATTACCGCATCTTGACAAGACGAAGCTAAAACTGGATCAGAAGTATTTGACCAAACAACTTTACTGACTTTGCCGGGAAATCCCTGCATTAACCAGGGGGAAGGATTACCCCAGTGAAGTAAGGAAATAGTGCGGTCTAGATTACCTGAAGCAAGATAGTCACCATGGGATGACCAAGCACAGTCTAGACTAGATCCAGGGACTTCAAGCATTTCTGGTGGCTCTGACCAGTTGTCAATGTTCCAGACTTTAACACTACCATGGCCACTAGCAGCCAGCAATTTACCCTGGGGATGCCAAGCTATATTGAAAACTGATGAGTCTGCAAAGTTTAACTCTGCCATTAGTTGCCCTAGGTCAACATCCCAAACCTTAACCTGGCGATTTACCGCAAAGGCTAATAGATTTTTTTGGGGATGCCAACCTAGGGAGTCAATCCAAGCATTGCCCTGATCCAGGGTTGTATTTAGCGTAAACTTGGGGGAATTTACCCCCAATTGCCAGATACTAACCTTGCCTTCCTGTCCAGCAGTGGCTAGATAATTGCCATCTTGGGAAAAGCCCACACAGTCTAGGGAATAGTCATGGCTGGCTGTCAAAATTTCGAGATTACCCTGTTGCCATAAAGCCAGTTCTCCTGCAGCAGTAACAATAGCTAGATAATTACCTTGCTTTGACCAGACTAAGGCTGTGATGTACTCAGACAATTGCCGTTTATGTGACTGTTTTAATGTGTTCTTGGTTTTGGATTTAGTTGACACTGATTCCCTGGTATAGCACTACACATTAAGATTAGTAGCGTAGGGTGCGTTAGGGGCGGGCTCCCCTTGATTTTCCCTCTCTTGACATCGGTTGAGACAGCCCGGCCCGTAACGCACCACCGGGTCAAACACCATGCATTGAAATGCACCTGGATAACTTACGTTTACCCCGACAGAATCAATCATCCTAAGCTACCACTTTTTGTAGGGTAGGAATTTACCACACATAATTATTTGTACGCGATCGCCTTTCGGGTCTTCCACTTTCTCTACTTCTATGGAAAAATCAATAGCACTCATAATCCCATCCCCAAACTTCTCATGGACCACCGCTTTGATCGGCATACCATACACCTGCATAATTTCGTAAAAGCGGTAAATTAGGGGATCGGTGGGAATTTGAGGGTCTAGGGAACCCTTGAGGGGTGGCACAGTTAATTCTTCAGCTACGGATTCTGGTAAACCCAAAGCGGTGACTAGTTTGGTGGCTTCCTCCATATCTGCGCTAGCTTGACGATAGATTACAGAAGCCACCCAAGTTTCATCCCTACCTACAACTTTTTCCAAATCTTCAAAGGTGAGTCCTTTTTCTTTTTTTGCGGCTAACAACTGTTTAGTAATTTCTGCAATTGCCATAATAATTGATGTCTCCTGATTTTCGATCTTTGGTATTTTACACTAACGGAGGATTTTTGGCGTTGCTTAATAATGGAATGATTTTAAGAGTGAGGTAGAATAGGCATCTTGCCGTGGAATGGGCATCAGGCGTGGAACTGGCATCTTGTGTAGAACTGGCATCTTGCCAGTTTCCTCCTTATTTTCGGGCGGGCAGGATGCCCACTCTACCGCTATTCATTCTTTGACTGACGCAACGGAGGATTTTTAGTTAGTTAGCTGTCCGGCAAAATTCATCCCACAATTAGGTGTGGGATGAATTTTGCACAGGGTATGTATGGAATGCTATAATATATTTACTGATAAACAAAGCCGTTCGCGAAGCGTGGCCAAAGGCCTTAAATGCTGGTTTATCAGCTATTTGCAGCGCGAAAAAATCGAATTTTTGTATTGTTCCGGCGCGGAGGGGCATCCCGGAGACGAAACCTTAGAAGAGTGGAGCCTTAATCATAAAGTTTTAACCCTTTTATGCATAGCCTGCTAACCATAAAGGCTCCACTCTTCTTGCGGTAACTTCTGACCGTGTCGTTAATAAAGCTTGCCGAGTATCCGTTCGCGCAGCGTCGGCGAAAGCCGATACCGTTGGGTGGAGTTGGCAAGAAGCCTACACGCTCACTCGTTCGCGAAGCGGCTCTGTAAGAGCAGAGTCAGTGTAGGAGTATGTCACTGAATTCTTGCTTCTTCTACCGCTCTAGTTTCCCGATATAGATGGTTTTCCATTTCCTGTTTCAGTTCCATATAGGCAGGATGATGCTCAACCGTAGTGCGATCGCGTGGACGGGGGAAAGGCACTTCAAGCACCTCATCAATACGCGCCGCAGGGCCTTTGGTCATCATCACAATCCGGTCGGATAACAACAGGGCTTCATCAATGCTATGGGTAATCATAATGGCAGTTTTACGCTGCTGCTCCCAAATGCGCTCGATTTCATCCTGTAAAAAGCCCCTAGTCAGAGCATCTAACGCACCAAAAGGTTCATCCATTAACAAAATTTGGGGATTAATAGCTAAAGCTCTCGCAATACCTACTCGTTGTCGCATACCCCCAGATAGTTCGTGAGGATGTTTGTTCTCTGCTCCGGTTAAACCCACTAGTTGGATATTTTCCTTAATAACCCGTTTTTGCTCCCTCGCAGAAATTTTAGGATAGACAGTTTCCACCGCAAACCTAATATTACCTTCCACAGTCATCCAAGGCATAAGGGCATAGTTTTGAAAAACCATACCCCGGTCAGGTCCTGGTTGAGTCACAAGTTGCCCATTGATAATCACTTCGCCACTAGTGGCGGAACTCAAACCCGCGATAATATTCAGCAAGGTAGACTTACCACAACCAGACGGGCCAATAATCGACACAAACGTGTTGTGCTCAATATCTAAATTGATATCTTCGATAGCAACAAAGTCCGCAGAAGATTGGCCAGTAATTTTATCAAACCAACCCTTTTTACCAAAGAAAGTTTTTGAAATATGACGTAATGAAATTTGAGCGTCACTGTCATTGTCACTAATGACCTTACGGCCCTTGGAAGAAAAAGAAGTACTCATCTGTCCGCCTCCCTGGAGACTCCCGCTATAATCTTTGATTTAGCGGTGTTTGAAGTTACCGTAAGGAGATTGGAGCCTTTGTGGTTGGTAGTCTGTGAGTTAAAGTTTAAGTCTGTTGTAATAAGGCTCCAATCTCCTAAGGTTTCGTCTATAGGAAAGGGAGGACAAAATTTAATTTGTATAGGCATAACCATCCTTCCTGTGAATAAATTTGCAATATTTGTGACTGATTCCTTGTACCAGCCCTGATTTAGTTGAGATGTTGAAATATCCTGATTTTCGAGTGGCTACTCGCCCAACGTAAGTACCGACCTTCTTTCCTTTAGTCACCACGGCTCGTACAATATCGCCTGTTTGGAAACCTCTGTGAATTTTAGTTCTTGAACAGTGACGGATGGGAAATCCATACTTGTTGGTTCGACAAAGCTGACGAGTTCCATGACCTTTGGCGGCAATCAGTAAAGGATGGGTTACTTCAACAATCAATGTTTCAACTTTTCCAACATTGGCCGCATCTAACCAATGAGTTTTTGGAAGGTTTTGACGACATCGATTGAACTTAGTTAATCCGCCGCTGCTTACTTCAACAGGCAACCCGGTTGACTTTAGGTTGTGGTACAACTTCCAACGAGTTACATTAACAGAAGCCGCATCAGCCAAGGGGCGTTTAGCTTGATTGAGTATGCGTTTCAAGATGCTAGGTTTCTTAGACAAGAAAAGCTCAATGTCTTGGCTGGATTTAGCCTGATTACATGGGTGACATGCTATAGCTAAATTAGAAACCCGATCGGAACCGCCTTTAGACTTTGGTTTGATATGCTCAATTTCTAACTGAGTACCTGTTGTCCCACAATAAGCACATTTACGATTCCATTTTTCAAGCAAATATTCCCGAAGTTCGTAACCGTAAAGTGTACCCTGCTGATACTCGACTCCAGATATCTCAGGATTTTGCAACTTCTGGGTGTCGAATCTTACCAACTCTTGAGATATGCCTATAACAGGACACAATCGAATCAGCTTCTTAACCCAAGTTAAAATGTTTTTAACTCTAGACATCAGGCTAGGAGCTAGCCAACCTTTTGGTCTAGTTCTATTAAGAAACCTGGGCTTGCGGTATCGAGTCTTACGATTCCGTCTACTACTCCTTAATTGCCTGCGAGAGGTTAAAGCCTCCCGTATTTTAAAGCCCCTATGGGTAAGTTCTGCTCCCCAAATTACTCGCTGTCCTTGGACAATAGCTAAACCGCTTGTTTTTGCGCCAGGGTCTATTTTGAGTTGATGCTCGTGAGTTACTGGTTCCTTTATTTCCTCCGTCAAAATTATAGTAAATGGGTAACGACGATAGACCTTTGCCTTCCCTGTCGAGAGTAAAATTCTAGCCCTCGCTGGTTTACATGGATCTAATGGTTGTCCCTTTTTGTTAAGTACAAATACACGCATAATTGTGTTTTCTCCTATTGCTAGGGTAAAGTTAGCTTCGTCAAAGTTATTTCTCGGTACTTTCCTAATTACACTGGCTTAACTCAATTACACCTGTTTAATAATTAGGTTCTAGAGCTGGGGACTAGCTACGCATCCCCAGGTAGGAACTTAAACACTTAGAAATAACGTAGTTTTTTGAAAACTTAGACTGGTAAACTTTGAGCTGGAAAGCTCCCGCTATACTCGTGGGTGAGTTAGCGGTGAGTTGTTTACGAGGAGTTTTTACCGAAAGAAACCATTTTTTCAAAATAGGCAAATATTTGATCAAGGACAATACCCACAATCCCAATAATAAAAATTGCCACGAGAATATTGGGTATGTAAAGGTTATTCCACTCATTCCAAATGAAGTAACCTAAACCCGTACCCAATAGCATTTCTGCTGCCACAATCACCAACCAAGAAATCCCCATACTAATTCTCAAACCAGAGATGATGTTAGGTAGGGCAGCGGGAATAATCACCTTAAAAATCGTGCGCCATTTAGAAGCGCCCAGAATTTTAGAAACATCAAGGTAATCTGGGTTAACATTGGCCACACCAAACGCTGTGTTAGTTAGGGTTGGCCAAATACTCGCAATGGTAATAATGAAAATCCCTGTCATCTCTGAGTTCCGGAATATATACAGCCCCAAAGGTAACCAAGCCAGGGGAGAAACCGGTTTAAGAAGCTGGAAGTAGGGATTAAAGGCTTTAAAGGCAATTTTGGAAATACCTACCAAGATTCCCAAAGGCACAGCAATGATTGACGCTAAGGTGTAGCCAATGGCTACTCTCCGCAGGCTAATTAGCAAATTCCAACCAATACCCAAATCATTAGGTCCATTGTCATAAAATGGATGGGTTACCCAATACCATAATTCCTTAATGGTTAGGGAAGCCGTGGGCATACCCTTAGCAAAAATCTTCATCTTTGCTCCTAATTCCCAAAACAGTAAAAATATGCCTAGGGAAAGGATAAATAGCAACAGAGCTCTGAAGTTTTCATTTTCAAAGATTGTGATTTGTTGTTTTTTGTGAGTTACGTTTTTGGGTATTGATGTCATGTTGTATTTGCTTTTATCTGCAAAGAGCTTGGTGAGGTAGACTTCGTCAGCTTAAGCGCTACGCGCACGCTACTTGAGGTGCTATCAGCTATCAGCTATAGCAAAGGGAACAGGGAACAGGGAGTAGGGAACAGGGAACAAACATTCTCTCAATTGATTTAGGATTACTATATCAGCTATCAGGTTTTGAATAAAATAAGCTGACGGCTGACGGCTGATAGCTGACGGCTAAATGCTTACCTCTAGAAACCGTATTTTTTAATTTGTTCATCCACATACTCTTGGGGTTTAGCTGGATCAAAAGTGTCAAATTCCAAGGTTTCTGTACGGTAAATTTCTGTAGGTGGAGTTTGTCCCACTTCCTGAGCCAATTCCCTAGCTAAATCTGTCAGAAAAATTTCTTTACCCACTTCATCATACTTTTCCGAGGTGATTGCTGATTTGACTTTTCCATCTCCTTGCAAATCCCAACGCACTAACTGAGAAGAAATCCAATTCGCAAAGCTCTGCCAAGGATAGGGATCAAAATCAATTCTGTCTGGTACAGCTTTGGTGTTACCTTGACCATCTTCAAAGTTACCTGTTAGTACAGCTTCCACCACTTCCACCGGCTGGTTCAAAAAGGCTCTTTCGGAGATGGCTTTGGCAATTTCTGGACGATTGGCTGGGTTACGGGCATAACCTGCAGCTTCGATAATTGCTTTATTGAGGGAGCGGAAAGTGTTGGGGTTTTCCTCAATCCAAGCATCGCTGGCGGCAAAGGCACAACAGGGGTGTCCTTCCCATAACTCCTTGGTAAGCTTGTGGATAAATCCAGCGTCTTCATAGACAGCCCTTTGGTTAAAGGGATCGGGCATCAAGTAAGCATCGATATCCCCTGCAACCAACTGAGCAATACTATCTGGTGGAGGAACAGGGCGAATTTTTACATCTTTATCGGGATCAACTCCCCCAGTGGCCAAGTAGTAACGCATTAAGAGGTTGTGCATGGAGTAAGGAAAAGGTACACCGATAGTGAAGCCTTTGAAATCGGCGGGACCGTTAATTTTACCTTTGTATTTGTTAGCTACAGTAATGGCTTGACCGTTAATGTTCTCGATGCTAGCTAGTTTAACTCCAAAGGTGGCGGAACCTAACCCCAAAGTCATGGCAATAGGCATGGGGGCTAGCATATGATAAGCATCCAGTTCTCCTGCGATCGCAGAATCCCTAACCGCACCCCAGCTAGGCATTTTTACTACTTTGGCATTAAAACCATACTTGGAGTAGAACCCTAAAGGTTCAGACATAATAATTGGAGTGGCACATGTGATCGGGATAAACCCAATTTTAAGGTCTGTTTTTTCCAGACTGTCTACATTTGGTGGTGGTTGATTCTCCCCGGTCTTTAAATCCTGAGTTTGCTGTTTAGAGGTACAGTTGGCTAGGGTAACTAATGCAGCACCTACTGCTAAATTTTTCAAGAAGCGGCGGCGGCTGAAACTATTGTAATGCCTTACATCCCCGAAAAATTCTCCAGCTTTAGGACCAAAGGCAGCGGCAAAAGCATTTTCGATACCACCAGCTTGTTTAGCTAACTCTAAAACTAATTGCTCCCTCTTCGGGTCCCCTTTACCAGCTACTTTTAGTAGCAGTGCCTTTCTAATATCAGCAGCATTAACCGCATCTGCCATCTTAAATGTATCAGGTTTATAAACTCCCATTTTTGTGAGGTCTTCGATCATATCCACTGGATCTTTAGGCATATCTTCTGCCATAAATTTCCAGTGTTCAGCAGTCATGTGGACGCCACCACAAATCATACACCATAGATCTAATTCACTCAGATTACCTCTTTGGGAATCGAGGTTACCCCATTTTCCCGTTGCCTCTGTAACTGATGAAATTACCATAACTACATATATATGTTGATGTAGTTAGGTTAGGGCTGATGCTTCCAAGTCTTTTGTAGCTAAAAGTACATAAGCCTCGATTTTTTTTGCATCTACCGAAAATCCTGTGCTATTTTAGAACCTTCTTTTCCCGATTCCCGATTCCCGATTCCCGATTCCCGATTCCCGATTCCCGATTCCCGATTCCCGATTCCCGATTCCCGATTCCCGATTCCCGATTCCCGATTCCCGATTCCCGACTCCCGATTCCCCACACTCCCCAGATCGGAATCTGATATGATATCTCAATCCGTGAGCAGCAACCGGAATTTATGCAACTCGTTGATTGGCTGATTGTCCTAGTCTACTTAGTCTTGTCCCTAGGGTTAGGACTATACCTCTCTCGCAAGGCTTCCGGCAGTCTTGTTGATTTCTTTGTTTCGGGGCGATCGCTCCCCTGGTGGTTAGCAGGGACCAGTATGGCTGCCACTACTTTCTCCATTGATACCCCCCTCTACATTGCCGGGGTAGTTGGCAATCGAGGCATTGCTGGCAACTGGGAATGGTGGAGTTTTGGCATATCCCATCTGATCATGATTTACATCTTTGCCCGGATGTGGCGACGGTCAGAAATTGTTACTGATGCCGAACTCACGGAAATCCGTTATGGTGGCTCCATCGCTGCCCTATTACGGGGAACCAAAGCCTTTCTGTTTGCTGTACCAATCAACTGTATTGCCATTGGCTATGCCATGCTAGCCATGGTGAAAGTCGTAGGTGCTCTAGAAATTTGGCAAAGCCTTGGGATTGCGCCCGAAGCCAGTAGTGTAAAACTCTGGAGTGTATTAGGAGTCAGTGTTCTAGTCTTAGTCTACGCTGGCTTTGCTGGACTGTGGGGCGTAGTAGCTACAGATTTCTTCCAATTCTTTTTTGCCCTACTCGGAGCAATGATAGTTGCTGTAGTTGCCATTAACCATGTCGGTGGTATTCATCAACTAATCCCAAAAGTGCAACAAGTAACCCAACAGGATGTACTAGCCTTTTTTCCCCTCACGGTTGGTTCCGGAGGCATTAGTTGGAGTGAAACTGCTGGCATCAGTGCTAGCACATTCTCTGCCTATGTGTTCCTGCAATGGTGGGCATGGCGTCGCAGTGATGGCGGTGGTGAATTTGTCCAGCGTTTGGCCGCATCCAAAAATGAAGCAGATGCCGAGAAAGCGGCTTGGCTATTCAATATCTTTCACTATGTAATCCGAACCTGGCCCTGGATATTAGTTGCCCTCGCCGCAATGGTAATCTATCCAGATTTGCCAGACCGGGAATTGGGGTATCCCAAACTGATGCTAGACTTTTTGCCACCAGCCATACTCGGGATAGTGGTAACCTCCCTGATTGCGGCATTTATGAGTACCGTCTCTACCTCCATTAACTGGGGAGCCTCCTATCTCACTAATGACCTCTATTTGCGCTTTGTGCATCCCCAAGCCACAGAATCAGAACTCGTCTTAGTGGGGCGGATCGCATCAGTGCTGGTCACGGTTTTAGGAGCCATTGCCGCCTTCTTTGCCACAGACGTTGCCACCGTGTTCCGGTTAGTAATTGCCATTGGTACCGGACCGGGATTAGTGTTAATGTTACGTTGGTTCTGGTGGCGGATTAATGCTGCTGCGGAACTAACCGCCATGGTTGCTGGTTTTGTAGTCGGGTTTGGTACCAGTGTCGTGCCAGTTATTCAGATTCCTGACTTTGGTTGGCGTCTGCTGGTAACAGCTGGAATTACTGGTGTTTTGTGGATAGTGGTGATGTTACTCACGCCACCAGAATCTGATACCACCTTAGATGAATTTTATCGACGGGTGCGTCCAGCTGGGCCTGGCTGGAAACGTCAGCAGCTTCGCACCGGTTTAGCTCCAATCCAGGATTTGGAACACGATCTAAAACGGGTGCTGGCATCGATATTGCTAATGTTTGGAGCAATGTTAGCTATTGGAGGATTTTTGTTGCTAAAGCCCTTGACCGGTTGGGTGTCTCTGGTAATAGCCGTTCTAGGATGGATGTGGCTGCGTCAGATTAAAGGGAGTAGGGAGTAGGGAACAGGGAACAGGGAATCGGGAATCGGGAATCGGGAATCGGGAATCGGGAATCGGGGAAGAGAGGGGAGTGTGGGAAGTGTGGGGAGGGTGGGGAGTGTGGGAAAAATAGAGAAGTGTGGGAAAGATAGGAAATTATGAGAAGTTTGGAGATAGGTAATTGCAACGACTATACTATTAAAGCGGTTGTCATAATTATCAGGTACAGTCAATTTTCTTACCCCGATTCCCTACTCCCGATTCCCTACTCCCTACTCCCTACTCCCTGTTCCCTTAAAAAAACCATAGTTTGGCATCTCATTTTAAAACTATGTTAAAAACTGTAAATATCCAAAACCCTTTAGTAATCGTCCTGGTTATCGTAATTTTAGTAATCGGGGTGGTATTTTTTATCTACTCTCAAGCCCAGAAAAAAATGACCGAACCGAAACCATCTAACTACGAACTTTGTCGTAACGAGGAGATAAATCAACCTAGCTATTATCCCGTAAATCAGACA
>NZ_JAAHFV010000214.1:0-11210 GCF_010672755.1 Moorena sp. SIO1F2 | reverse complement strand
TTAGAAAGGGAATGAAAACTATGGATAAGGCAAATAAAATGGCAGTAACAACGGCAGTCAAGCCAGTGCGTCCCCCTTCTAAGAGTCCTGATGCGGACTCAATATAGGTGGTTACGGTAGAGGTGCCTAAGATTGCCCCAGCAGTAGTACCGATTGCATCTGCCATAAAGGCTCGCGACCCATGGGCAAATTCCCCCTTTTGATTGAGATAACCTGCTTTGACTCCTAGTCCAGTTAGGGTACCAACGGTATCAAACAGATCCACAAACAGTAGCACAAATAGGATACTCAGTAGTTCCCAGATATTGGTCTGAACTACCTGTGACAGACCTACAAATGCCTGACCCAGTAAATCTCCTGGCCACTGGGGTAAGGCAACAATTCCTTGTGGCCAAGGGGCTATACCCAAAATCCATGCCAGTAATGCGGTGGCAAGAATACCCCACAGCAGTGCTCCGGTAATGCGTCGAGCGATCAAGGCTGAGGTAATTAGAATCCCGACAATGGTGACTAATGTGGCTGGCTGAGTCAACTCTCCCAAGGTAGTGGTAGTTGCCTGAGACTGAGCAATGATACCTGAACTATTGAGACCAATATAAGCAATAAATAAACCAATGCCTGTGGTGGTCGCTTGTTTAATACATTCGGGAATTCCAGTCACAATTTTACGGCGAACTCCAGTAACCGTTAGGACTATAAAAATTAGTCCTTCAATCAAAACAGCAGCCAGAGCAACCCGCCAATCGATGCCTAAACCCAACACTACTGAAAAGGTAAAGTAGGCATTGAGACCCATGCCTGGTGCTAGGGCAAATGGATATTTGGCATAGAGTCCCATCACTAGGGTTGCCAAAGCAGCTGAAATACCCGTGGCAATCACTAGTTCCCCAAACAAATCCTTGGGTTGTTGGAGGAAAATGGCATTAGACAAAATATCGGGATTGACCACCAGAATGTATGCCATGGTGACAAAGGTGGTTACTCCCGCCAGAATCTCGGTACTAAGTTTGGCTTGGTGTTGATCAAATTGGAAGAATTTAGCGATCGCGTTCGCGCAGCGTCGGCTCTGCCGAAAGCGTGACCAAAGGTCAATCCCATTGGTATCTTCCACGACTGGACGCGGTTCACTCAACGGGTCAGATTCTGGAGTCATGGCAAGGCAAGGGTAATCAATCTGCTGCTAGCATAGTGGTTTTTTGGCAAATGCGATCGCGTAATCTAAATCTGTAACCTCGGCGTTGCGTCAGTCTTTGAATGAATAGGAGTAGAGTGGGCATCCTGCCCGCCCCAAAAGTACGCCGAACAGGCAAGATGCCTATTCCACCTCACTCTTAAAATCATTCCATTATTAAGCAACGCTGTAACCTCTGCTGGCTCCAATCTATCCTTTGAGAATAGATTAGGGTTTACCTGAAATAACAACACGACCAACAGCTACCACAAAACCGCCAACTGCTGTGATCAAAATGCCGATCAATGTCCAAATTTGTGCCTTGGTTGAACCTTTTAATTCTTTGACATCCGTTGCAATCGCGTCTACTTGTATCTCTACTTTTATTAGTGTTTCGTTTATCGTGTTGACATCTTTTTGAAGGCTATCTAGCTTTCCCTTTATGTCTTTTAATACTTCCTTTAAGGAGTAAGTAATTTTTATGGGGGTCTCGCTCATGGGTTAAACTCCTAATTAATTATTGGTGATGTCATATACCCTTGACTTTTGTTGCCAAATCTTGGAATAATACCAACTAATTGTATACTAGCTTAGTTCGTTAATACTGCATCCAAACAATTTGGATGAGGGAATTATAACGTTTTTGGCAGTTATGAGGTACAGTAGTCTTTGAGGCTGACTCCCTTAAAAACATTTTTACTATTGCTAGCATGCCTATTGCCTTTTGCCTTAAAAGAATAAGCTTTTTTCTCAAAAGTTACTGATAATTGCTATCTATGGATGACTTGGTGAAAAATTAGATCCCTGAAAAAGCCCTAAACGTTGCATCATGGGCCGAGCTCCGGGAGTGTTGTCAAACTGGAAGCAAATCCCTACACACCACTGTCGAGTTTATGCCCGGACAGGTAATCTCTAAATTTGGCGTACAAAAGAGCCTAGATCACCCCAATTATTTAAGCCTCCAAATTGGCTATCATCAACATATTATGCTCGACCCATAATTTTTGCAGTATCTCAATCATAGCTGCGCTACCAATGTATTTTTCGCTGTGAGCGATCGCGTTTTGATAGCCATGACTAAAATTGAAATTGGCGAGGAAATGACTTTATTCTATCCATCGACGGAATGGTCGATGGATAGAGAATTTGATTGTAGTTGTCAAAGCAAAGATTGCCTAGGTACTATTCGAGGTGCCGCCTACTTACCCTTAGATATTTTAACAAAATACAAACTTGCAGAGCATATACAGCAGCGCTTGCTTAAACAATATTGATTTCATAAATTTTGCTTTATAAACAGTTTTAATCAACAGTATCAAATAAAATTAGGAAAGCTACCACTATGAATAAATACGATAACATTGCCGAGTATTATGACTCCACTATGAAGAGTGGGTATTACGACTATCCGAAAGAAGCTCAGTCCCTCGACTCTATCCTCAAAGGTCGGAAAAAACTTCTCGAAATAGGGGTGGGAACGGGATTGCTTGCAGAAAAACTGCTGGAATTAGATCCCAGCTATGAGATAACTGGAATAGATTTTACTCCTGCTATGTTAGACCGGGCTAAAGCTCGTTTGGGAAATCGAGCAAAGGTAGTAGAAGGTAATGTGTTATCAATGGATCTGCAAGAATCTTTTGATGGCATATATTCCCATGGGGGTCCGGCAGGTGTATGTCGGGTTGGTAAGGATTACCACTTATACAGTTTTCTGCCCAATTTTGAGGACACCGTTAAAATGTTAAACAATATTGCCTGCCATTTAGTTGAAGGAGGCTTGTTTGTACTTAATATTCAAGCAGAATAAATTGATGCAGATGGCGAGCAAGAGATTGGCAATGGCATTGTTTACGCTCAGCAAAAGCATCTCGATTTCCTAGAGAATAAAGAAATGTACTTTTGGGAAACAGACTATCGTTTCAAAAAACAAGGTAGAATAGTTGCTAGCGATCGCCATAAGTTCTTAATGGTGTACGGCCAACTTCTAGAAGATACCATGAAGGCGGCAGGGTTTAAGTGGAAAGAGGCGACTCCCGACGATTTATATATGGTTTACAAAAAAGTGATGTAAAAGCAAGTTTTAGTGCGACGCAACGAGAAAAACGTATTCACAACAATTAAGATTTGGCAGTAGCATGATCTCAAAAGACGATAACAACCAAGAAATAAAAGATGGGTGGCGAGATGATGTAACTGAATTTATAAATTGGATGAAAATTATTCCAACTATTCCTGAGAAATTGTTTAAGATTGCCAGTGATATTCCCACCCCGGCACTTGTGTACGACCTAGATGCCATCACTGACACTGTAACCGCTTTACGAAACGACCTCAGAGAAATTCCGAATATTGAGCTTTGTTTGGCTGTTAAAGCAAACCGCTGCCAATCTGTGTTGCGTCATATGGCTAAACTTGGGCTAGGAGCAGACATTACCACCATACAAGAGCTAAATGCTGCCATGGCAGCAGGGCTGTGGCCAATCTACTCTACAGCACCAGGCTTCTCAGTTGCGGACCTTAAGCGTTTGGCAACTGAGGGTGTGATTCCAGATTTGTGCAGTTTGTCTCAGTTGCGTGTCTGGTGTGAAAGCGCTAACCCAGACAAAAGAGTTGGGCTTCGACTTCGCCTTCCTTTTCACGAAGATGCCAAGACGAAGAATTTAGTAACCAGGTGGAGTAGATTTGGAGTTGATCCAAAAGATTCTGCTCTACACAGCCTAATACAAACCCATAAGCTTGAGGTCGTCCATCTTCATGTTCATGAAGGTGAAACTTTTTCAGAAGCAGATCTAGATCAGACCCTTGATTTGCTAGTATCTTGCTTGGAAATCTTTCCTAAAGTTGAAGTGCTCAATCTCGGCGGCGGTTGGGCTTACCTGTTCCATCTGCAAAAACCTGAAGCACAACGGGTTTGGAATCTAGTAAATAAAACCATTACTAGTATCAACAACCAGCGCCAGCAACTAGTGCGGCTTGTGATTGAGCCAGGAATGCTATTGACTATGATGGCGGGCTACCTGGTTCGGAGGTCAAAGCAGCAGACGATCATCCCTCTGGGCATCGCATTGTGGTTTTGGATACCTCTGCTTGGAACTTGATGTTCTGGGCACCACGTCCAGCAGTTGCTCAGATCCCTTTCCGAGAAGGACCGATGTTCGTCCATGACCTCGCAGGTTGTACCTGTTATGAGACAGATTATTTTTGTCTTAACGAAAAGATGGCAAGAATAGAGGTTGGTGACCGCGTGATCTTGAATGCATCGGGTGCCTACACCAGCAGTGTGGCAGGGAGTTTGCATGGACTACCAATACCGAAAGAGTTTGTCATTCGCGACAACCGTCTATGCCTGGTTGACTGATCATATTGGGTGAGCAAAAAAAAGCTTCTCAAACCCTTTTGCTCCCCGCTGCGTCACCAGACCGGGGTTTCAAGGAAATACCCAAGGAATCACACTGGCGCGATCGCAAACTTTGTGATCAGCTGCAAAAGCTGATTACACTCCTTATTATTATTAATAAAGAAGTGGCCACCAGGAAACATGTGTACCGTGAAAGTGCTACTGGTTTGGTCACGCCAGGCCGCAAGCTCATCACTGTTGGCGTCGGTATCCTGCAAACCTCCGAAAACAGATATCGGACAATTAAGTGGGGATTCGCTAGTGTAGGTATAGGTTTCGTTAATCCCGAAATCCGCTCGCAGAATCGGTAGAAACAGCTCCATTAGCTCCTGGTTTGCTAGCACAGCCTCTGGTGTGCCATTATATTTACGCAATGCTTCGATCAACTCAGACTTGGGCAAGTTATGAAGGGGAGGTTTTCGAGCAGGTACTTGAGGAGCGCGGCGACCGGAAATGAACAGGTGTCGAGGACTCGGGGCTTCCTGGCGGCGGAGTTGACGGGCTAATTCAAAACTGATTAGTGTTCCGAGACTGTGACCAAAAAAGGCAAAGGGGATATCTAGATAGGGCAGTAACGCTGGTACTAGGGTTTCAATCAGAGGCAATAGGCTAGTAACCAGGGGTTCCCGCATTCGCTTGCCCCGTCCAGGCAGTTCCACTGGGCAGACTTCGATATGGGGTGCCAATGGGTCTGGCCAAGTGCGAAAGCTTGAAGCAGCACCACCCGCATAAGGAAAGCAAAATAGGCGCAGGCGGGCTTTAGGATTGGGTTGTGGGCGAGTGATCCAAGATTTGGTAGTAGTCATTGGTTATTTTGAAGGGAACAGGGAGTAGGGAGTAGGGAGTAGGGAATAGGGAGTAGGGAGTAGGGAATAGGGAGTAGTGAACGAAATTATCACAATTCATTTAGGATTACTATCTTTGGAAAGTAATCAATAGACTTCGCCGCAGTTTTCGGTAAATGGATCACTTTTTTCATACAAGATAATAGGCTTAGTGGTTATTTCACCAAGCCCATCAATAGTTTACATTGAACCTCCCTTGATTTTAAAATAATTTAAAACCAGTTAAGCGATCGCTATAAATTACCAAACTTAATTTATATCTGTTAGTTGAAGCCAACGTAATTCGAGTAATTACTAGTCAAAAAAAACTCTCATAAAACTATGAGAGTAAAATGCTGAAATAAAACTAATAATTTTTATAATAACGGTCGCAATGTTGACACAACAATTTAGAATTATATAGGGTTCCTAAATGAATTGTGATAATTTTTGATGCCATAAGCTGTCACGCATTTAAACTCCCTTTTATTAAATCAGGAAAAAACCCCTGAAAATCTTTTAGCTTCTGCCTTCTGTCTTCTGCCTTATGCCTTGCTGTTGTACAATTTAAATGCACAACAGCTTATTCCCTACTCCCTACTCCCTACTCCCTACTCCCTACTCCCTACTCCCTGTTCCCTGTTCCCTGTTCCCTGTTCCCTGTATACTCTAAACCCAAGGACCTTGAATTGCAAATGTGATACCAGGCTCTTGAATGTTTACGAACATGATCCGACCATTGGGTGAGAAGCAAGCACCAGCAAATTCACTGCTGTTGAGGGCATTCCGTGCCAACTGGTAAAGCTCACCTTTAGGATTGACCCCAACCAGGAATTGGTCACCACCACCATCTTCACAGAGGATGAGATCTCCAGAAGGACTAATGGTCACATTATCTGGGTGTTCTAGTAAGCTGCGGTCATGGGACTCAATAAACAGTTCAATGGTGCCACCCTCTTGGGGATTGCTACCAGGAACATAGCGCCAGACTTGACCAGCTCCATTGGCCCATCCAGTCTTTGGATTTAAAGAACCACCACTAGTACAGGTAAAGTAAACCTCATTATTACCGTACCATGCCCCTTCTCCCCTGGTAAATTGGGTTGCTCCCTTAGCAAAACCTTCCACCCGCACAGTATCTTCTTCCGGGTCTACATCCTCAATCCGAACCCATTCTACTGCCATGGGTTTACCGACAGGGAAGTTTTTAACAGTGATTTTCTGAAATGTTCCCTGGATCTTTAATGCCTCCAGTACACCCCCTGCTTTTAAGTTGCTTGGTTGCTT
This sequence comes from Moorena sp. SIO1F2, assembly GCF_010672755.1. Classification (NCBI taxonomy): domain Bacteria; kingdom Bacillati; phylum Cyanobacteriota; class Cyanophyceae; order Coleofasciculales; family Coleofasciculaceae; genus Moorena; species Moorena sp. SIO1F2. Next base: position 4,531 of record NZ_JAAHFV010000214.1, on the reverse strand, counting down.
GGGAATAAAGCGATAGAACAGACCATCCATCCTGTCTTCAGTCTGATAAACAATCCCAGTCTTGGGATCTACTGCAACCGCTTCATGGTTAAAACGACCCATTGCCACTAGAGGCTCAGCTTGCACTACTTCACCGGTAATGGGCACTTCAAAGTTATAGCCGTGCTTCATCGAAACACTTCTGGGGTCATCTACCGGATAAGTGGTGGGAGTAACGGTGCTTTCTTCACAAGTAATCCATGAACCCCAAGGGGTTGGTCCACCACTACAGTTTCGCTCAGTACCAGCAAGGGAAGTGTACTGTTTGACCAGTTGACCATTGGCTCCCACTACTAGTGTTGTCGTCCCACCCAGACACATGGGGTCATACTTGATATACTCTACTGCTACCAATCCATGTTTATCCAGTTGATGGGGGCTAAGTTCATGATTGCGCACCAGGACAGTATTGCCTCCCGGTGCAGGAAAAGCACCCATGCCATCGGGTCTACCAGGCACCAAATTGCTATCACTCATGGTGTCACCTGTGCGGGATAAAATTTTATAGCTAAATCCGGCTGGCAGGTCTAATAATTGATTAGGGTCTGGCTGAAGTGACCCGAAGCCTTTACCTCGAAATGCTTTACCAAGAGCCTTCTTGGCAAAAACCTCTTTCAACGGGGATGCCAGAATTACACTGGCGGTGCTAGCACTGGCTAAGGCAAAGAAGTGACGTCTTGATAAAGTCATTGGTGGATAACGGATAGGTGTTTGATCACTCAGAGCCATCAGCTCTATGCCCATCAGGATAAATCGTCGAACTATCCAAGTAGGCATCACAAATATCGACGTTCTCGGCTCGAAATAAGTTGCAACCCCTCAACTGAGCCTTAGTAAGGATAGCTCTTTTCAGGTTAGCATTACTCAAATTGGCATGGCTGAGATTGGCATGGCTAAGGTCAGTGTCCCTCAAGTCCGCTGCTTGGAGATTGGCACCAGCGAGATTTGCCCCCTGTAAATTAGCACGACGTAGATTTGCTCTGAACAGATTGGCATTCTGAAGATCCGCCCCAGAGAGATTGGTCTGGTAGAGTTGGGCATCACTTAACTGAACTGCTTGAAGTTGAGCTTGCTGCAACTTGGCTTGACTTAGATTAGAGTAAGGCAGGTAAGTCTTGTTAAGATTGCTGCTGCTCAGGTCAATTGCTTGTATATCTGCTTCAAACAGGTCAGCTTCACTGATATCTACTCCACTAAAGTCTCGTCTACCCCTAGCGTATTGTTCAAGTAACTCCGATCCACCAATCTTTTTCATTGCGCTATAGATAGGTCAGCTTTTGCCGCCCAATACCAATTTATAAAATAATGTCAATGCGTATTTATGCTTAATTATTTTATAAAGGTATAACTTTGTAGCGCCTTACACAGTTAATTATAATTCTTTTTTAATATTTGTGAACATTTGCTACGTAAAAATAAAAATAATTGACAATATAAGTTTTTTTTGTTATGAAGTTTTTATTTTATCGGTAAAGGTAGGGAACAGGGAACAGGGAACAGGGAACAGTGATAAGATTTTGCAGGGAGTAGCTGCTGAGTGGTGATAGCTGACCGCTCAAGGTATCAAACAGAAAAAAGTGATGTTATCAGCAGGGAGAGCCACTGGGGAAACTGCCTAGTGGTCAAGGTCGGGAGCTATCCAGGAAGTATAAGTCTAGATTAGACCTCTTGCAAAAGTATTTTTCTGATAGTGTTTACGTAAATTCTTGTCCACTGTTCCCTGTTCCCTATTCCCTGTTCCCTATTCCCTGTTCCCGACAACTGCAAGAAGTCTATTGGTGTAAAGATATTAAGCAAAGCTTCCTGTTCTGTTGCAACTAAGATGTCACAACTGCCAGTATCAATCGCTCAGCACTACCACGAGCGCACCAAATATGCTCCAGAAACCATATCAGCCAAAAATAAGGGCTTAGACTGGGAGAAGCAGCCGATACCTTTTAAAGACTACAAAGTTGGGACTAACTTTGACCTAAAACCATACTTCTCACAAGACCGGGAGCAGTTTACCTCTGAACCGAGTAAGACTTGGTGGCGGCTGTCCCAGTTACTACTGTGTAGTTATGGTTTGACGGCTAGGCTGGAGACAATGGGACCACCACTTTATCTGAGGGCAGCTCCCTCTGCTGGTGGCTTATACCCAGCTGAAGTTTATTTGATTTCCCGTGGTACTCCCGTATTACCATCAGGACTGTACAACTATCAGTGTCTTACCCATTCTCTAGTTCATTTTTGGCAGAGTGACGTTTGGAGTACACTGCAAGAGGCTTGCTTCTGGCACCCAGTTTTGGAGAGTACGGAACTCGCTATTGTAACTACAGCGGTATTTTATCGCTCCGCCTGGCGCTATGAAGACCGGGCATACCGCAGAATTTTTCTAGACACTGGTCATCTGCTAGGTAATATTGAGTTAGCTGGGGCTTTGAGTGATTACCGACCTCACCTAATTGGTGGGTTTGCAGATGAAAAAGTTAATGAACTGCTTTATCTAGACCTGGAACAAGAAGGAGCGATCGCAGTAATTCCCCTGGCCGATCAGCTCAAAGTTGAACAAAACTTGCCCATCGCCCCAACTGTGTTAGCATCTCCTACTGAGGTTAATTACCCAGACATTCCAGATGGAGAATTATTGGGGTATTTGCACCGCGCTACGGAAATTAAGCAGGGTGGTGATTGGAAGGCTAAAGGTAATAATTCAAAGAGTACAAAAATTGACGACCAGTTAGAAGACAAGTACAACTTTCCGTTTTGTGATAAAGTTTCAACTTCTACAAACCCCATAGATTGGGGGGAGTTAACCAGCTCAGGTAATGTACCGAAAGCATGTTTAGATACTATTCTAAAACGACGCTCTACCCGAGCTTATAGTGCAGCTAATCTGACCTTGGAGGAGCTAAAAGCTCTTTTGGATTTTACATACCAACCTCAGCATTACATTGAAAAAGGGTTAGATGGAACACCGGATTATTTTGATTTAAGTTTAATCGAAACATTTATAGCAGTATCTGGAGTAAATGATCTAGAAGAAGGCTGCTATTATTACGCCCCTAAGGCTCAAGAATTGCGGCAAATTCGCTTTAAAAACTTCCGGCAGGAATTGCATTTTCTGTGTTTAGGGCAAGATTTGGGTCGAGATGCCAGAGCAGTGGTGTTCCACACCGCTGACTTACAAAAAGCAGTGGCTAGATTAGGCGATCGCGCTTACCGTTACCTACACATGGATGCTGGTCATCTAGGACAGCGGCTCAATCTAGCAGCTATTTACTTGGGTTTAGGAGTAAGTGGTATTGGTGGCTTCTTTGATGACCAGGTCAATGAAGTTTTGGGTATTCCTGTTGATGAAGCGGTTGTTTATATTACGACTTTGGGGCGTCCTAGAATACGGCTTTGAGGTTTCGGGAGTCGGGAGTAGGGAGTAGGGAGTAGGGAGATGGGGAGGTGGGGAGATGGGGAGATGGGGAGAATGTCTGGTTTTGAAACAAAAGCCACACCCAAGCTATAACGGCTTGGGTGTGGCTTTTTAGGCGGCTATTTTATACAAAAACGGCGGCTATAAGGGAAAATCTTAACAAAAATGTAAACTTTGTTTTCGTTATGTTACATTAAATTTAATACTTTCTTAAGCATTCGTACCTAGAGGACTAATCAACTACATGGCGGAACCAACCCATCTGGCTGAGCTTGAGCAGGGTATAAAACTCTGGAATCAATGGAGAGACAATCATCCCAAACTGATCCCTGACCTGATGGAGGTAGACCTGAGTGGGAAAAACCTCAATGGTTTCAATCTCTTTCAAGCGGAGCTAATGGGAGCTAACTTGAGTGGGTCATTGCTGATTTATACTGACCTGACTGAGGCTTGTGTAGTTGGGGCAATTTTTGATAAAGCTATTCTTCGTCACGCTTACTTGAATAGAGCCAAGCTTACCCGTACATCCTTTCAAAGAGCAGACCTGACTATGACATCTTTGGAAGAGGCTAACCTAATTAGGGTTAACTTTTCTCTGGCAGACCTTGAGGGAGCTAATTTGTATAGAACTAACCTGATTGCTGTGAATTTCACCAAAGCCAATCTGAGTAGGGTCAACTTCACTGAGGCGGTGATGACTGGGGCTAATCTTAATGAAGCTCAACTGATTGGTAGTAATTTTGATAAAGCTAATTTAACAGGAGCAGATCTGGTTAAGGCTAATCTGAAAGGGGCTAACCTTAGTCAAGCTAATCTTAGTTATACCAACCTCAGAGAAGCTAACCTTAGTGAAACCAACCTCAGAAAAGCGAATCTTACCGGAGCTGATTTAACTCATGCCAACCTTCGGGGGGCTAATCTGATTGAAGCGGAACTTGATGGGGTGATATTGAATACGAGTATTTAGTTATATAGGAAAGGGAGTAGGGAGTAGGGAGTAGGGAGTAGGGAGTAGGGAGTAGGGAGTAGGGAGTAGGGAGTAGGGAGTAGGGAACAGGGAGATGGGGAGATGGGGAGATGGGGAGA
>NZ_JAAHFV010000213.1:0-11229 GCF_010672755.1 Moorena sp. SIO1F2 | reverse complement strand
GTGCCATTCAACTGCACCCCTTAGTCTGTCCAGCGTTTAATGCGGACTTTGATGGCGACCAGATGGCAGTACATGTGCCTCTATCCCTAGAATCCCAAGCAGAGGCTAGGTTGTTAATGCTGGCATCGAACAATATTCTCTCACCAGCAACAGGTCGCCCCATTATAGCACCGAGTCAAGATATGGTCTTGGGATGCTATTATCTAACCGCCAAAAATCCCAATGCAACCAAGGGAGCAGGTCGTTACTTTGCTAACCTCGAGGATGCAATCAAAGCCTACGAACAAAAGCAAGTACACCTCCATGCCTATATTTGGGTGCGCTATGACGGCATAGTTGACACAGACGAACCAGACAAGGAGATGATTTCTGAAGAATCTTCACCCGATGGTATGGTGACCAAAGTCTACAAAAACCGGCGAGTGAGGGAAACAGCCGATGGTGAACTTATTTCCCAGTACATCCGCACCACCGCAGGTCGGATCATCTACAACAAAACTATTCAAGAAGCCCTATGGGGCTAGGTAAAAGGATTGTGACAGTTAACCAAAGTGTCCACTAATTTACCAAAATATTCCACTATTTGGTAGATTATAAGGATGGCACTCGTACCACTTCGTAAGGCGGTCGAACTTACGGGACTATCTAGGAACACTCTGAGGAAATATGCGGACGATGGAACGATCAAATGCGAAAAAACTCCAGGAGGAACAAGGTTTTTTGACACAGAAAGCCTGCTCAGTCTGGGGCGAAGACAACCAAGACAGCCAGCTACCATCTGTTACTGCCGAGTCAGCAGTAGCAAACAATTTGACGACCTCGCCAGGCAAATTGCCTACATGCACTCCCTCTTCCCGGAAGCGGAAATCATCAAAGACATCGGATCAGGTCTCAACTATAAACGCAAAGGTCTTAGAACCATACTGGAACGGCTTGTGCGAGGAGATCAGCTCACGATTGCTGTTGCCTGTCGAGACAGACTTACCAGATTTGGATTTGAACTCATTGAGTACTTGGTCAGTCTCAACGGTGGAAAAATCCTGGTTCTCGACCAACCTGAAAGTTGCCCCGAGGCTGAACTCACGGCAGATCTTCTCTCCATCATTCACGTCTTCTCCTGTAGAGTCCACGGACTCAGAAAGTACGGGACAAAAATCAAAGAAGATAAGAGTGTTCCTAAACTCTGAACAGCGTGCAATTATCCGCCACTGGTTTGGAGTGTCCCGTTATGTTTTTAATAAAACTGTAAAAATACTAGAAAATGGCGAAAACAAAGCTAACTGGTTTGCCATTAAAACTGAAATACTAAACAACCTTCCCGAGTGGTGCAAGACAGTACCTTATCAAATTAAATCCATAGCGATTAAGGATGCTTGCACGGCTGTCAGGGAAGCCAAGAAGAAGTATAAAAATACTGGCCAAATTAATCGGGTTAGGTTTAGGTCTCGAAGGTAGATTTTGGTAGCTAAAAAGTATCGGTAAGCATTTAGAATGCGCGAATTTAGAATGCGCGAATTTAGAATTAGGAAATTCAATAGAATGTATAATTGAGAATGTATAATTTAGAATGTAAGATGTTCAAGCTGAGGGGGTGACATGAGCCCTGAAAAGCTTACTATATAAGGCTTTGAGGCCAATGATATCAGGGAATATACAGTCGTCAATTGACCCTCTTTTCATTTTATGGAAGCTCAAACCCTGATAACTGCATCCAAGGTCGCGCCCAAAACAGCATGTATCTTTTGATAACTGATGGGATTAAATTATTACCCAGTAAGGTTTTAAGCTTGCATGTACCCCCCCCCAGATTCTAAATTAACCCATTCTAAATTCTAAATTAATCCATTCTAAATTCTAAATTAACCCATTCTAAATTATTAATTAGTCATCCCCTTTAAAAGCATCATGGCAGATCAAAAAGCTCAAAAAGAATTAATTTTTTATAACCGGATTGTTGATAAAGGCCGGTTAAAAAAGCTGATATCTTGGGCCTATACCAAATACGGCAGTGCCCGGACAGCCCAAATGGCAGACAAACTCAAAGATCTGGGGTTCCGCTATGCTACCCAGGCGGGGGTTTCTATCAGTGTAGATGACCTGCAAGTGCCACCAGCTAAACGCCAGATGTTAGATGAGGCGGAAGCTATGATTCGTGCCACAGAAGGCCGGTTCACTAGGGGTGAAATTACTGAAGTTGAACGGTTTCAAAAAGTTATTGATACCTGGAACGGAACCTCTGAGGCTCTCAAAGATGAGGTGGTCCGTAACTTCAAAGACACAAACCCCCTCAATTCAGTGTACATGATGGCTTTTTCCGGAGCACGGGGTAACTTGTCTCAGGTGCGGCAATTGGTAGGTATGCGGGGTCTGATGGCTAATCCCCAAGGTGAAATTATTGACCTACCGATTAAGACTAACTTCCGGGAAGGCTTAACAGTAACGGAATACATTATCTCATCCTACGGAGCCCGCAAAGGCTTGGTGGATACTGCCCTGAGAACGGCTGACTCCGGTTACCTCACCCGTCGTCTGGTAGATGTTTCCCAGGACGTGATTGTACGAGACCTTGATTGTGGCACAAGTCGGGGCATCAAAATCACACCGATGACCGATGGCGATCGCGTTTTAATTTCCCTAGCGGATAAGCTCTTAGGTCGAATTGTAGCAGAGGAATTGGTTCATCCAAAAACCGGGAAAGTAATTGCTAAACAAAACCAAGATGTATCTGATGAACTAGCCAAAGAGATTGAATCGTCTGGTATTAAAGAGGTAATGGTGCGATCGCCTCTAACCTGTGAAGCCCAGCGGTCAGTTTGCCAGAGATGCTATGGTTGGAGCTTAGCTCATGGGCACATGGTGGATTTGGGCGAAGCGGTGGGGATTATTGCTGCCCAGTCTATTGGGGAACCAGGAACTCAGTTGACTATGCGAACCTTCCACACGGGGGGTGTGTTTACCGGGGAAGTGGCACGCCAGCTCTCTGCTCCCATGAAGGGTGTAGTAAGCTTTGGTAAAAACCTACGTACCCGCCAAGTTAGGACTCGCCACGGTGACGACCGTCAACAAGTGGAAGTAGCTGGGGATCTGATTTTGGAAGCAACTAATGGCTCTGCCAAAACCTTTCCTTTAACAGCGGGCTCCTTGCTCTTAGTCAGTAATGGGCAAACGGTCAACAAGGGTGATCTCTTAGCGGAAGTAGCCCTGAGTAAAAGCCGTCCCTCCACAGAAAAAGCGGCTAAGGATGTGGCATCGGATTTAGCCGGGGAAGTGCTATTTGCTGACTTAGTCCCCGAGGAAAAAACAGATCGACAGGGTAATACCACTCGAATTGCCCAGCGCAGCGGTTTGCTCTGGATTTTATCTGGGGACGTCTATAACCTACCCCCTGGTGCCGAACCGGTGGTGAAAAATGGGGATACTGTAGAGATTGGGACAGTAATGGCGGAAACCAAATTAGTCACACTCAACGGTGGTGTGGTGCGACTGACCCCAGGCAAAAGAGAAATTGACATTATCACAGCTTCCGTCCGCTTGGATCAATCACAGGTGAGAATGGAAAGCACGGGGGGTAGGGAACAATATGTGATTCACACCGCCAATAATCAGCACTTTTCCCTGAAGGCAACCCCTGGCACAAAGGTACTGAACCACCAGGTGGTGGCGGAACTGATTGATGACCAATACTACACTAAAACCGGTGGCATCATTAAATATGCTGGTGTAGAGGTGGCTAAACGGGGTAAAGCCAAGCAAGGTTACGAAGTTACCAAAGGGGGTACCTTACTCTGGATTCCGGAAGAATGCCATGAGGTCAACAAAGATATTTCCCTGCTGCTTGTGGAAGACGGTCAATACGTGGAAGCAGGGACAGAAGTGGTTAAGGATATCTTCTGTCAGTCGTCCGGTGTAGTGGAAGTTGTCCAAAAAAATGACATCCTCCGGGAAATTGTGGTTAAGCCTGGGGAATTTCATCTGGTGGATAACCTGCCAGAGAACATGACCAGTGAGGGTCAGCTGATCTATCCCGGCTCCGAGGAGTTGCCAGGGATAACGGTAGACAACCTCTGTTATGGAGAAGCAGTGGATACACCTGATGGTATGGGACTGCTGCTGCGGCCAGTGACGGAGTTTGCTGTACCAGATGAGCCAGCGGTTCCCTCTCAGGCGTCCATTAATACCCAAGACTCCAACCAAGCTACCCAAGGAACCCAGATTGAATTGCGAGCCCTCCAACGCATTCCCTATAAAGATGGAGAGCGGGTGAAGTCTGTGGATGGGGTGGAATTACTCCGCACCCAGCTGGTATTGGAAATGAGCAACCCCGATGCTGGCAGTGACCATTCTAGTTCATCCCAGCTGAGTGCTGACATTGAGTTAGTCGGTACTGAGGATGAAGCCTCTGAGGATATGCGATTACAACTGGTGATCCTGGAGTCGTTGGTGGTTCGCCGGGATACCAATGCAGATCCGTTAGGGGGCAATACCAAAACCCGGATTTTAGTAAATGATGGGGACGAAATTCCTGCAGGTGCGGTAGTGGCTCGAACAGAAATTCAGTGTAAGGAAGCTGGTGAAGTCCGGGGGATTCAAGAAGGATTGGAAGCCATTCGCCGAGTGCTGGTGGTCAGGGATGCTGACCAAGTCACAATCCCCATTACGTCTCCTGCCACAGTCAAAGTAGGGGATTTGGTCGTTGGTACCAACACCTTAGCGGAAGGGACACCCGCTGGAGAATCAGGTCAGGTGGTTCAGGTGACGGATGATTCCGTTATCCTGCGACTGGCTCGTCCATACCGAGTTTCTGCGGGGGCAATTTTGCAAATTGACAAGGGAGATTTGGTGCAGCGGGGTGATAACCTGGTACTGCTGGTGTTTGAACGGGCCAAGACAGGGGATATTATCCAAGGTTTGCCCAGGATTGAAGAACTACTAGAAGCTCGCAAACCCAAAGAAGCCTGTATCTTGGCCAGACGTCCTGGAGAAGCCCAGGTGATTTATGAAGAAGGCGAAACCGTTGATATCAAGGTCATTGAGTCAGACGGAGTCGTGACCGATTACCCGATTTCCCCTGGGCAAAATGCTATTGTTTCCGATGGTCAGCAAGTCGGTACCGCTGAACCCATCACCGATGGCCCAGCCAATCCCCATGAAATTTTAGAGATTTTCTTCAACTACTGTCTCGAAAAGAGAGGTGTCTACGAAGCGGCTTTAAAGGGATTGCAACAGGCACAGGCATTTTTGGTCAATGAAGTTCAGTCGGTGTATCAGTCTCAAGGCATTGATATTGCTGATAAGCATATTGAGGTGATTGTTCGTCAGATGACCTCTAAAGTGAGGGTAGACGATGGTGGTGATACCACTATGCTACCAGGAGAACTCGTGGAGTTGCGGCAGATTGAGACAGTGAATGAAGCAATGGCGATCACTGGTGGTGCCCCAGCTCAGTATACACCTGTACTACTGGGAATTACCAAAGCATCCCTTAATACCGATTCATTTATCTCTGCTGCCAGCTTCCAAGAAACTACTCGTGTGCTGACAGAAGCAGCGATCGAAGGTAAATCTGACTGGCTCAGGGGTCTGAAGGAGAATGTCATCATTGGACGTCTGATTCCCGCAGGGACTGGCTTCAATGCTTACCAAGAGAGCAATCTTGGTAGTCCAGAACCAGAATTCGACCATGGGAGTAGCATGGTCTATGGCTATGGTGAACCCGCCGATAGTGCTGAATTACAGCAAGGCAACCTGCTTGATGATAACACAGCCCGTGTTTACAGCTTAGATGAGGAGAGTGATTTGGCTGCTGATCCTAGCAACTTAGACCTCTTGAATGGAAATTTTCCAGAATAAGATTGAACTTACCCCTGGATAAATCCTGGGAAAAACAAGGGCGTCTGATCATGAGCTTTTTAAAAGCTTTTCATCAGACGCCCTTACGGTATTATTTAGTATGATTCATTCCTATCACCAGACTTCAAGCTAGCTGTATGCTTAGGTCTGGATGCAGCCGCTCATCGGGTTTCCACGGGGATTACAAGGTGCGGAGGCAACCCTGGGCACACAGCCCCCAATGATTTATAATACACCGGTGCTGGACTAACGTAGTGTCATATTAAAATAAGAAGAAGGGGTTATAAACATGACAACTGTCAGTAAAAGTGAAAAACTCAAGGAAATACAGGAAGCCTATAAAAATAGTAATAAAATGGCTTATGAGTTGTGTAGAGTATTTGAACAGGTCTGGCAAGTTGCTCCAGATGAATCAGCCTTAGCAATAGCCAATAAGATTATGTCAAAAGACATATATTATTTTATGTTTGTGTTTGATTTGGACACCGAGGAAGGTTATAGCGAAAAGCTCAAACAGGCTAGCAAGGAATCATTTAGAAGTCGTAGAGAATGGCGTCAAAAATTAGAAGACTTAGAAGGGAAAAAACAGCTGGAAGCAGAAGAAGAGGAAGTTAAGGAAAATTTGTTAAATTTACTAAATGATTCTAGCGCTGATACTGATAGCAAGATCAGAGAAAATTTATTAGATATAGTAAAAGCTTGTCTTTGATTAAACCAGAGCATTACCCGGCTCTATACATTTTCGGTTTTAGGGATTGCTGTTCCCTTTGCTATAGAACAGGTATGTAAGCATTCAGCTGTCAGTAGTCAGCCGTGAGCTAAAGGCTCACGCTACTTGAGGTGCTTTGTGGCACAGGCTTCGACCCTGGGACTTTCCGTTTTATTCAAAAGCTGTTCGGTGTAGCTCGCCCATAACTACCTCAAGTAGCACCTCAAGTAGCGCATAAGCTGATAGCTGATAGCTGAATGCTTACGAATTAATCGGGCGTTGCGTCAGTCTTTGAATGAATATTCGTAGAGTGGGCATCCTGCCCGCCCCAAAATAAGCATGAAACTGGCAAGATGCCAGTTCCACCAAGATGCCTATTCCACAGGTGCGCGCCCGAACGCGCCCCACGTCGGCTTTGCCGATAGGTGCGACCCAAGGGCGAGTAAATCGCCCTTGGGTCGCACCAAAGCGCGAATTTAATAATTAGATGCGGAAAGCGCACCTAAACACTCTTAAAATCATTCCATTATTAAGCAACGCCATTAATCGTGGGTTGTATCGCTCCAAAGATGGCCATTTAATTAATGCCGACCGTAATTGGTGCATGGAATATTGGTCGCAAAAGTAAGCACAATGGTTTTACCGGAGTGTCTAGAGGTTGCTTGGCACAACCAACAAAACTTTATGTTCTGTGAATCCCCGTCCTTCAGGTCCCGGAGCTGTCAACCCTTGGCTTAACGACTGCAATCAGAAAAGCGATCGCTTTTCTGAAACCTCAACTAAACAAGATTAGCCACTCATTAGCTTGAGTATTAGCAGTGATTGTGATCCCCTTTGCTGCCCAGTGTTGCGTCAGTGCTGACTCCTAAATGTAAACTTTTGTAAATATCTGCATAATTTCCTGAGCTTGACTTGATAGTTACTTGGATGGTGTAGTTGTAAACTTTTGTAAAGAAATTATGGAATTTGCTGGATTCTCTGTTGAGTCTTTGATACAACTTACAGCCCTTGTAAGTTTTCGATGGTGCTGATCAAACCAGGTCTAAGCTAATACACATTTACTTGGCATTAGCTGATTGGTTGCAATGTGATTGACGGTGAACAGTCAACGGTTGACTGTCAACGATCAACTGTAACGTTGATGCTTTAGCCACAGTCTGTAAGGGTTTACAAGTTTATATCAAGGAAGGCAAGCAAATGGCGCAGGGTGCGTTTTATCAAGAAGATGAACTTTTCTTAGAAGCAGTAAAGCTCTGGGATTTAGACAATTTATATATAGATATAGGCGAACAAAAACAGAGGGAAACCCAGAATAAAACCACACTTACACCAGTATAAAAAGTGTGCTTGAGAGGATTGCTTTGTGGCTACTCCCCAAAAAAAATAGCTGAGACTCTCCATCGGAGCTCTAACTCAATCGCTGTTGCCTTGACTAGGGGATTGTATCGATATGTCGAAGCACTAACTAATCGAGAATTAAATAGCCTCACTAACTGGAAAGACGTCCCTAACTGGCTAGAAGTTGCAGGATATAAAATGCCTCATTACCACCACGATTGGGGGGAAGCACCATAAATTTCTGCTTTCTATGGACGCACTAATCAACTCAATCAACTGCAGCAATGGATTAGTAAAAAGCAATACTCACTAGTAGCCATTCTCGGTATAGGAGGGATTGGTAAAACCACTCTGGCTGTCAAACTGGCAAACAATCTTCAGGGGGAATTTAACTATATTATTTGGCGTAATCTCCGCCATGCTCCACCCCTAAAGCAACTGCTAGTAGAGCTGCTTCAATTCCTATCTCACCAGCAATCATTCAAGTTACCAGAAGACATAAACGCTCTTATTTCTAGCTTGATCAAATGTTTACAAGAGCATCGGTGTCTGATCATACTCGATGACGCAGAGCAGCTTCTAAATCCTGGCGCTATAGCTGGATACTATCAAGCCAACTATGAGGATTATGGTCAGCTATTGAGACGAGTAGCCCAGGAAAAACACCAAAGTGCTTTGCTGCTGATCAGTTGGGAAAAATTTTTACAACTAGAGTTACTGGAGCAAAAAAATAACACTACTGCTTCATTAACCCTGAAGGGTTTACCTACAGAAGAAGCTGAAAAAATTTTAGTAGATAACGGTTTGTTTGGAAATACGGAAGAATGGGAAACCTTGATTACCCGTTATCGAGGCAATCCCTTAGCATTAAATCTAGTAGCGACAACAATTGACAAATATTTTAATGGCAGTGTCTCGAAGTTTTTAAGCTTGAAGGAAGTATTTCCGAACCAATGAGGTTAATTTTAATTGCACAGTTAAATCGCTTAGATAAGTCAGAAAGAGAAGTAATAAAGTATCTAGGTACAAGCACTACACCGGTTTCCCGGGAACAATTGCGCCAGGATATGACCATTAGCTCGGATTCAAAACTAATCAATGTTTTACAATCCCTCCAGAGGCGCTCACTGATTGAGACATTCACCGACATTAGTCAAACTTTTTTCACCCTATCCCCTGTAGTTAGTTCGGTGATTCTTAGTATTAGTTAAAAGAAAAAGCAATAGGGAATAGGGAAGAGTTCAGGAAGTGTGGGAAGTGTGATAAATGTTGTAAATGCGATAAGTATGGGAAGAGAATAAGGTATATTTACCCTATTCCCTATTCCCTATTCCCTATTCCCTGGTCGCAGCGCTATAACTATTTATCTGAAATTTACTTACAAACTAAGTCATTAACAGCAGAGGATTTCTGCAATGGCGAAATGCCAGCCAAATCCAAAATCTGGGGAATCAAGTCTTCTCGCCGGACTGCCATCATGTGAACACCCTGGCACAGTTGCTGTGCTAGCTTAACTTGTTCAGCGGCAATTTTTATCCCTTCTTGTAACTGATTATCTGCTGCTGCTAGCCGATCAATAATTTCGTCAGGGATATTAACCCCTGGAACTTTTTTATTAATAAACTTAGCATTTTTAGCGGATTTGAGCAAAAATATCCCTGCTAAAATTGGCTTATTAGTACCAGCCGCAATCTGATCCATAAACTTCTCTAGGCGATCAAAATCGCAAATGAGCTGGCTTTGGAAAAACTCTGCTCCCGCTTCCAGTTTCTTTTCAAACCGACTTTGTAAGCCTGACCAACTCTTGAGCTGGGGGTCTACTGCTGCACCAGTAAATAAATCAGTTGCTTGATCAGTAAGGGGCTTATCATTGAAATCAACCCCTTGATTTAGCTTAGTAATTAGTTGCAATAGGCGTACTGATTCCAAATCAAATACACTTTTAGCATCAGGATGATCACCTGCTTTGACTGGATCACCAGTTAGGGCGAGAATATTACTGATACCTAAAGCGTTAATACCCATCAAGTCAGCTTGCAAGGCGATGCGGTTGCGATCGCGACAAGCCACCTGACAAATTGGTTCAATTCCCTGCTGGCGTAAAATCACCGAGGCTGCCCAAGACGACATCCGCATGACTGCCCTAGAGCCATCAGTGATATTGATAGCATGGACTCTATCTTTGAGGGTTTGAGCCATTTTGACCATGTGAGCTGGGTTACCCCCCTTGGGTGGTGCCACTTCTGCAGTAATCAAAAATTCACCGGACTCAACGGCAGTGCGAAACGAATTCTTAGTGGGGTTAGTCATTGGTTATAGTATTTACTTATCTCCAGGAATTAGGTTACAGCAATGAACCCTAATGCAGTTTTCACCCTGGACAAGGTCTGGTTTGCGATCGCTTCTGCTTTTTGTCGCCCCTCTCGCAACACCGACTCAAGATAGCCCTGCTCTGACCTAACATCGTGATACTTCTGTTGAATCGGCTTGAGCGCTTCAATTGTTACCTCTGTCAGTAAGGGCTTGAATTTGCCCCAACCCATATCCTGACATTCTGTCGCCACCTCTTGCTTCGTTTTCCCAGAAAGAAGGGTATACAACGTTAGTAGATTATCACATTCCGGGCGTTCTGGATCATCAAACCATAAGCCTCTAGTTGGGTCAGTTTTACAGCGCTTGATTTTCTTTTGAATCTCCTCAGGGGAGTCAAGCACGTTAATCCTGCTCAACTCGGATGGATCAGACTTAGACATTTTGCGCCTGCCATCAGTGAGACTCATGACACGAGCACCCGTTTGCCGGATCATAGGCTCTGGCAACTTTAGCACAAGTTTCTCCTGACTGCCAAACTTGTCATTAACTCGGATAGCGATATTACGAGTCAGTTCGATGTGTTGCTTTTGGTCCTCTCCCACTGGAACTTTATCGGCATCATAAAGTAAAATATCCGCTGCCATCAACACTGGGTAGTCCAGTAAGCCAGTACTGACATTTTCCCCTTGTTTTACCGCTTTTTCCTTGAACTGGATCATTCGCTCTAGCCAGTTAAGAGGAGTAATGCAGTTGAGCAGCCAAGCTAGTTCACTGTGGGCAGGGATATGGGATTGTACGAAGATAGTAGAGCATTCTAAATCAATCCCGCAGGCTAAGTAGAGGGCAGCAATGCTTAAGGTATCTTCTGCTAGAGTTGCTGGGTTATGGGGTACAGTAATAGCATGTAAATCAACTACACAAAATAGATTATCATACTCACTTTGACCTTCGACCCAGTTGCGGATAGCTCCAAGATAGTTACCCAGGTGAAGATTGCCAGTTGGTTGAACTCCAGATAA
>NZ_JAAHFV010000212.1:0-11237 GCF_010672755.1 Moorena sp. SIO1F2 | reverse complement strand
TAAGAATATATAGTTGTCAGAAAGGGCTGGAAGTCGATGAACCTGCATAGTTTAACACCATCTGTTTAACTTACAATTTATATACCAAAGGGAACAGCGGATCTGGGAGTAGGGAGTAGGGAGTAGGGAGTAGGGAGTAGGGAAAAGGTAACAAAAATTATCACAATTCCTACACGGATTGGTATAGTTTTTATTTTTTGCTCAACAACAGATGCTATATATAGTATACCTTACCTACATAATTTTTATTATTAGAATTTTTTGTTAAAAAACATTATTTTTTATATCCCTTATTTTTTCTACTATTATATAGTAATATTTGGTTTAAAAATTTAACAAGTTTATCTTCCATAATCCGAATTTAACTGACACGACGTTACCCTTGAACACACTTCCTAAGTAATCAGTAATCGGTAATCAGTAATAGTTAGCGAATCACCAATTACCCATTATCCATTACCAACTCACTATAGGTAGGATTCCTGACACTATTTCATCTTAGAAGTGTATGGATGTTCGGTTAACCCATCACATATTGGTAGTATTGTCAACCTCCATTACTAGGGGAATGCGCTAGACTAATGATCATATTGGATAGGAACTATTTCTCCCTCCTTGCCCCTAGGCTATAGCCCCCAAAGCAAAGGGCTGCTTCCCTAGCTAATTCTATTACCGATTGTTCTCAAGTCCCAACCCTCAATAATTTTAATCTAAGTTAAACACTGCTCTCACAGAAAATTAACAGAAGATGTCTAGATTAAATTATAGGACTTACGCAGAAACCCGGTTTCTTAACGTAATTACACCGATTTCAGCCTTTGATTGATCAAGATAAACCCGGTTTTAATAAACTTAGTGCGTAAATCCAGCAATTATCAAAGCCCAGTCATTCAGGAACTGATTCAAAACCAATATCAAGCCCACTGCCTCCCAGTCGATCTACCCTTTTGTCAACAGAATCTTATGCTAGTAGACCATCAAACCCCCAAATCTAATCACACTACCCGTAATCCCTTAAAAAAGGCAGGAACTTATGTATCACTGTTGTTACTGGGAGCAGGGTTAGGCTTTTCCGGCGGTTATGTAGCATTACGTAACTCTGTTCCCGAATCCACATCCCCTCAAGCAATTGTCCCTCAGAACAAAACAGCTAGGCTTCCAGGCACTAAACCTGTAGTTACTCAAAATCCCAACTTTATCACCAATGTGGTAGAACAAGTTGGACCAGCAGTGGTGCGGATTAACGCTTCTAGAACCGTCACCAGTAGAGTCCCAGATACTTTTAGAAACCCAATGTTCCGGGAATTTTTTAGGTTCCCATTTCCCGATGTACCCCAAGAGCGAGTTGAACAGGGTACCGGTTCAGGTTTCATTATCGATACCGATGGTTATATTCTCACCAATGCCCATGTAGTCGATAATGCGGATAGTGTTAATGTAATCCTCAAAGATGGTCGCCAATTTAAAGGGACGGTAGTGGGGAGCGATCCCTTGACAGATGTAGCCGTGATCCAGATTGAGGCGGAAAACCTACCTACCGTTGCTCTGGGTGATTCCGATCAACTCACCCCAGGAGAATGGGCGATCGCAATTGGTAATCCCCTTGGTTTAGATAGTACTGTAACCACTGGCATCATTAGTGCTACGGGTCGTTCTAGCTCTCAAGTCGGTGTTCCCGATAAGCGAGTGGAATTTATCCAAACCGACGCTGCTATTAACCCCGGTAACTCCGGTGGACCCCTGCTCAATGCCTCTGGTGAAGTGATTGGCATGAACACAGCTATTATTCGAGGTGCTCAAGGGTTAGGATTTGCCGTTCCCATTAATACGGTGGAAGGAATTGCTGAGCAACTGATTGTTGATGGTAAAGTAGAACATCCTTACTTGGGCATCCAGATGGTAACCTTAACCCCAGAGGTTAAACAACAGATCAACAGTAATCCCAATGCTGGGTTGATGGTTGATGAAGAAAAAGGAGTATTGATTGCCAAAGTAATACCTAATTCCCCAGCTGCTAAAGCAGGATTGCGTGCGGGTGATGTGATCCGCAAAATAAATGATCAGCCAGTCAAAGATGCAACAGAAGTTCAGAAGTCTGTGGCTAAAACCAAAGTAGGTAGTGATTTAATCCTAGAGTTGCGCCGCAATCAACAAGATACTAAATTGACTGTGCGACCTGGTGCTTTTCCTACTGGTAAGTAGTAGTTATAGCACTACGCATTAAGGTGTTTGACATTTCTAAACTCCGAAACTTAGTCATAGCTGTTTTCTCTCTTCTGACTTCTGACTTCTGACTTCTGACGCTAAGCGTAGCGCTATAAGTAGTAGTTGAAACGATTAATATCAAGTTCAGTTAATCCCTTTAATTATCGGGCTTTGAATCAAATTAGCATTCAGCTGTCTGCTGAATGCTAATTGCTTATTGAATCACTAATGAATCATTAATCAGACTGGCATATTAAACATAGCTTTGCCAGTCGTCCCCTGTTAAGGACTCGGTGGCAACTGCCTGCTGTAGCCCCGTTTGATTCATTAGCCAGATCTGATTTTGTCCGTTAGAGCCATTACGCAACAGGATATCGTCAAAACCATTATCGTCAAAGTCCATAGTACCACGAATTTCCCACTCACCGCTGATTGGTGCTGAGTCAATGAACACTGACTCTACATACTCAGTACCATCCATCCGCCAGTAGTAGACATCTTGGTTTTGAGTATTGCGCCACAGAATATCCGCGTCACCATCGTTATCTAAATCTCCCGCACCTTCCATTTGCCATAGACCGTCTTCTGGTACTACCAAATTCTGACCATCATTCTCCCTGGTAATCAAGACTCCCTGATCCAGCTCCGTGCCATTCATCAACCAAACCGCATTTTCTCCGGTTTCGGTATTACGCCAGAGAATATCTTCTTCTCCATCACTGTCGAAATCTCCCGTGCCACGGATTTCCCAGTTGAGGTCTGATACCTGGGTGCTAGATGCTCCGCTTTTGAACTCAAAGCCTTCCATTAACCAGAAGCCAACATCTCCGGTATCGGTATTACGCCAGAGAATATCCTTTTGCTCATCGCTGTCGAAGTCTCCAGCACCACGCATCTCCCAGGGACTGTCAGCTGGTTCCGATTGAATCGAATTTGACTGACCCAAGTTGGTGCCATCCATGATCCAGGCAAGATTGTTTCCAGTTTCGGAATTACGCCAGAAAATATCCGCAGAAGGGGCATCAAGTTCATTAAACTCAATGAAGTCAATTCGGGTCAATTCGCCGCCATCAGAAGTACCGTTAATTGTGATCAGGTCTCCATTCTCGATGAATACGGTACTGCTAATTTGTTGATTGACAAAACTATCAGCATTAGGCGTATTACCAGCACCAGGAGGGGGGTTATTGAAAGTTAAAGTTGGCAATTCGGTATCGCCAATAGTGATATCTATGGTGCTATCCCCATCAGTCTCATCAAAGTAGCCCAACCTTACTTCGTAGTTACCAGTAGGTAGGTCAAAGGTTCTAGTAGCAGTACCAGAATCCTCAGATATCCTGATGACTGAACCACCCTCAGCATCGCTATTATTCTCAATTACAAAATTCGTTAGATTTGGAAAGCTTTCAGCTTGAATTTTTACCATAATTTTTCTTTACTCAAAAATAATAATCTGTCGCTTTTGACTAGTTATTCTGATTTGAGTGACACAAGTCAGGATAATTTTACCTAGTGTGCTTTTCAGTCTTGACTAGGGATTCACCATCACAAGGTTACCCATTAAATATTTCATGACTTTATCCTTTGATCAGGATAATTTGGTCACCCCCCCAGGTTTCTATGATGGGAGGCTTAGTTATGGTTCAACAGTACCCTTAAGGGTACTTTTTGGCTCTGTCCTGTTTGCTAAACTGTTAACTTAAATTACCTAAAATTATTGCTGTGTATAGCTTTTAAATTTTGATAGGGTGCATCTCACTTTTGGAAAAACAACACTCAAAACCCTTGAATGCTAATATAATGTCATGATATATTTCAATAAATATAGCGTTTCTAGGACTCATGAGGTACACATTATTTTTTACCTCTTCCCTCTTCCCTTCCCCTCCTGGGAGGGGTTAGGGGTGGGTTCCCTCTTACCTGCTCCCTGCTCCCTGCTCCCTACTCCCTAAAAACCAGAAATTTGTACCTCAAAAGTCGTAGAATTGCTATAAGCTATCTATATCTAGCAGGGATAAATAGGTCATGAACAATCTTGATGATTTATAATAAAATCAAAAAATATTCGGAACTATTTACTAGTTTTCCCTGTTCTCTGTTACCTCTTTTTATCAATGCTATGTTTACATCTCATACCGAGTTGCATTCAAAGAGAGTAGATTGGTTGGATAGGGAGATAGGGAGATGGGGAGATGGGGAGATGGGGAGATGGGGAGATGGGGAGATGGGGAGATAGGGAGATTGGCGGAAGAGAAAGTTGTACGTTTGACCGCAACTTGGTATCAAATAAAAATACTATAGCAAGTATAAAATAGGTGAGGTACAAAACAAACAGGACTTTGTACCTCACCAAATTAATAAATGTTATAAAATGCTATAAAATTGTTAATTGCCTGCCTGCCTTCCAGCCTGCATAATTATTGCTTTAGTTCTTCCTCAAGCATCCGTTGATAAACCTTTGGCAAGTGCTTACTCATGCTATTTGTTTCTATGCCATAACCTAGACTTGTCCAAGTACCAGACAACCGCCGCAACACTTTATCTAAATTTCCTTGCCGCAATTCTTTGGGAATATCCATCCCCCAGGCTCTACTATCCTTGAGCCAATCGTGAACCACAGCATCCTGGAAGTGTGCCTCAAAGCTATACTGCTTCCAAAACAAAAAGCCTGAGGGTCTGGGGTGATAGCGTTGTGCCTTTTCTTTCCAGGTAAAATCAAGGAACTGATACCGTCCCGCTGCTGTGCTACATTTTCCAACATTAGGACCAGCGACTATGGGAACACATATTTCAGGATGACGCCTTAAATCAGAAACGTGTTGACCCCCATAGATAATCGTGTAGGGTTGGGGGTCATTGGCTTCACTAGCGGTGATAGTACGCATTAGGGCGCGAATGTAAGGATCTCCCCCCCTCATCACTAACGGAGGCGTGCCGTGAATACTGGTAGGATAATCAGATAGCGATCGCGAAACCGGGTAGTAAGCCCATCTATTAAACACATGTCTGAGATAAATCCCCAATAATAAGCTCACTATCACTAAGGCTGAAATATTGTAAAATAAGCCTTTGAGTGTAAATTTATAGGAAGTATTTGGAAATCCTCTTAACTTTCCGTACTTCTGCCGGGGTGATGAAGACACTCAGTTGAATAATCCTTACTAGTGTTAATACTGTGAACTTAATAGTGTTCACAAAATGCCATTGACGGAACGTCACGCTAAGCGAACGCTCAACACTCCCTCAACCTACGTCAGCAAATAGCTGTTCCCAGCCTTGATCGGGAGCTTCTGCTGAGCTAACCACTTCTACTATTTTATTCCGAGCTTCCGGTTCCGACAGCGCCTCAACACAAACTTCTGCTACTTTGGTGCGAGGTATGCTACCTTCAAATAGAGTATCTGCCCCAGACATCACAATCGGGTCTGAGTTGTCTTCGTTTCTGAGACCACCTGGTCGCACAATGGTGTAGGTCAAGCCGCTTTTTTGGATATATTCCTCTGCTTGCTTCTTCCAGACCAGAATCAGCCAGAATAGGTTGAGGGGATGGAAAAACTGGGACACACAGAGAGAAGAAACCAATACAAAGTGTTCTACCCCTTTTTGCTTAGCAGCATCTACTAAATTTTTAGTGCCTTCGTAATCCACCAGGTAGGGTGCGGTTGGGTCAAAGGTAGGGGGAGCACCAGTGGCGCACAGCACTACAGTACTATCTCCGATCGCAGCACTGATGCTCTTGGGTTTGAGCACATCCCCCACCACTAATTCTGCTGCTGGTGGTAATATTTCTTGAGCGTAGTCTAAATTTCGCACTAAAGCCCGTACAGGAATATCACGCATAACCAGTTCCTGTACAATCCGCTTTCCTGTTTCTCCCGTTGCTCCAGCTACACATGCTTTCATAGCAATTTCCGTACAATTCACCTAGTAGCTTAGCCAGTTTACCAGTTATTCTGAGTGAAAATTAAACTAGGCCATTCAATCGAGAATTATTGGATTTTGTCTTGATGCAAAGCGCGAGTGGGGGTAACCCCCTGTTCCCTTGCTGCATCGCTTCCGTAAACCCCAACCTCTCGGTTGTATAAGTTTATAGGTCATGTGTTTTTCTAAGACTTTGTGGGTGGATTTAATTAAAACCTGCTATAGTCAGTTATCTAATAACTGATCTAATAACTGATCTCGCATCACCATAAACCCAGCTAGATCAGTCCCCCAAACTTTACACTTGTTTACATAGCTCAACTTGTTTTTGTCCGACTCCTGATGAACTCAGCCAGAGGAGCTGGATAAGCAAGAGCGACCCATGGACATTTCTCAACTAGGCTCTCAACTAGTTTCTCAACTAGTCACAAGGCAATAAAATGAAGAGGATGAGGTATGCGATCGCATTTTATTAACCATCAGTCAATTGAGGCAAAACAGGTCGATTTGAATACTCCTGCTATAAAGGCCAACACTGACCCTATTGTTCCATCAGGGTCTTACTCAGGTAGTGAGCCGACTCGGTTTCAGTGTCATTTTCAAGACTGTATGGAGATGTATGCTTCAGCTGAGCAAGTGAGTGCCTATCTAAATACTCACCAGGATTGGTTTTGTCGCTGCGCTCATCCTATGAAAGTAGAACTGCTCACAGACAATGGCTATATCTTGACCATTGGTAGCTTTGGGGCGTTTGGCTATAGGGTAGAGCCAAAAATCGGTTTGGAATTGTTACCTCTTGACGAAAATTCCTATCAGATTCGGACAATTCCCATATCCAATTACGTCAGTCCAGGCTATGAGCTTGATTTCCAGGCATCTCAGACCTTAGTAGAAGTACCAGCAAGGGAGTATTTTCAAGACCATCAGCTGGAATCGGAGTCCATACCATCAGCGATAACCCGCGTGGAGTGGCATCTTGACCTAAGTGTTGATATGTGGTTTCCCAAGGCAATTCAGAAACTCCCTCAGTCCTTGATTCAACGCACAGGCAACGGAATCTTGCAGCAAGTTGTGCGTCAAGTTTCCCGGCGTTTAACCCACAAGGTACAGCAAGACTTCCACAGCAGTAATGGTCTACCTATACCGAACCAATCACAGCGGTAAAATCTACAGTAATATTTACTCTAGGGGGGGTACAATACCAGTAAGCATTCAGCCGTCAGCTATCAGCTATCAGCTTATGGGCTACTTGAGGTGCTACGTGAACAGCTAAAGGTCTGTGGCCACGCTACACCGAACAGTTTATGCCCATAGCTTAGGCTACTAATTTTGCTTTTGAATAAAATAAGCTGACGGCTGACGGCTGATAGCTGAATGCTTACCAAGACCACACCCCTAGGTAAATTAAATCATCTACGGATTGCTAAGAATCTTCTGCACAATTTGCATGCCGGTGATGGCTTGCCAGCTGAATAGTCCCAAGAGTGCAACATTCAGGACGATGTGACTATAGCGAGCCCAAGTTTGACCTTTCTGCATTAATGGTGTTAGAGAGGCAGAGGTAGCAATAATTCCGGTCATGCCTAAACCAGCCAGCAAATGGGGTCCAAAAAACAACTTGCCATTGTTAATGTAGGTTACTGCCATACCTCCGATTGTACCGAGTACCATCATGGCTAGCAACGCTGAACCCACAAGATGGTGCTTAACATTATATTGACCCTTAACTAGCGCTTTCTTTTCGTCACCTTCCGCCGTTCTAGTCTTTTGGATTTTCAAACCCAGATAAAGAGCATAGAAGGCTGCCGCTAGTAGCACCCACATCAGTAAGGGGTGGAAGAATTGAGACCAAAATTTAACAGACTCTGGCAGGTTCATAATGTTATGTCAATTTTCAGGAGCTTCATGAAAATTAACATAACATAATTGCCGTTATCAAGTCTAATGTGCTAATAACTCAGTTAAACAATATGGTACTATAGCTCTGCTCCTTGTCGCTGAATTTGGGGATTGTTAAGGATGTAGAAATGTTGCCATTGCATGGTAGTTGCCATTGCATGGGTTTGGTAAGCGATCGCGTCTTGCCACTGATGCCTAAATCAATTCCGGGGAAAGATACAGGAACAGAACTGTTAGCTTACCCCAGTTAGCTTACAGTTTGGCGTTCATATCCGTATTTCTTGCTGCCCATCTCCCCCAAGCGCACCCCTGAACACCCCGTCAGCATACCAAGTTGCCTTTATAATCTAGTCCCTGCTCACCTGCTCACTCCCTCACCAGTTCAAAGGATAATATCTTTGATTGATCGCAACATTGATCGCAACTTGGTATCAATGTTTTACGAGAGGACTAAAGCACTAATAAACATAGCCTAATAGACTAGCCTAATAGACATAGCGAGGCATCTCGCTCAAGGCGTTCCAGGTGTGTTCACTAACTACACCATTGCCTAGCAAACCCCTGTCGAGTTGGAAGCGTTGCACTGCTTCGAGTGTCAGGGAAGCGAAGATGCCATCAATCTCAGCGGTATAGTAGTCACTAATCCAAAGTACTTCTTGGACTGTTTTGACAGCCTCACCAAAACTACCAGGATGTAGAATTGGCATATTGATGGGAGTACCACTCAGAAGAGCTTGCCAGGTCTTTTGGTCTACAACACCAGTTGCTCTGAGAAATACCTTTTGCTGGTAGCCTTGCACAGCATATTCAATCTCTGTGTCAAAGATACCATCTAATGGACCAAAGTAATATCCCCGGTGAGCCAAGATACTTTGTAATTCTACCACATAAAGACCAATGAACCCTAGATAAAGAGTGTGCTTTCTGAGCCAAGCAGTGACACAAGCACTGGTCTGGGAGGTTTCCAAATTAATCAAAGCTGTCATGCTAGATTTCCCTGATGAAATTTTTCCTGGCATTCTTCATAATCAAATATCTGAGGTTGAGCAGGGGTGATTTAAGTTTTAATAAGTTGTTAACCTTCTGCCAGTAAAGCGTGATTTGAATCACTGGGTAACTATGTATAGTGTTAAGTGTTGACTAGTGATTGTTGACTTTAGGGATGCACAGCCAAGGCTTGCATGCAGTAGTTAACATAAAACGTTCCATGTAGTTACCCCACTTTACGTTTATTTATATCTACCCACATAGAGGTTTCAAAATTTCTAGTTAATACCAAGTAGCATTGATCGGTAGGACCCTCTATCGAGAGTTTACCCGTCTGATGGTATCTTGCCGTCTTTGAATGCAATCCCTCTGATGGCAATGTCATACTATAGTTCTTTATATAGTGCTTTGCAGCTCATTAAAATACACTGTAGCCTCTCGGAAGCTCCTACTGCAATCACCGGCTGTATTGTATTCCAATCAAGACTGCGTTTGCATTTAACTCAGTAATGAAACTGTTTGTCCCAGGTCGCCTTTGTCTATTTGGGGAACATAGTGATTGGGCAGGAGGCTATCGCTGCCTAAATCCCCAGCTGGAAAAGGGCTACACCTTAATCACCGGAACCAATCAGGGAATTTATGCTCTGGTCTTATCTCATCCGACCGAGCTGATTATTCGTACTTCCCTGAGGGTGGGTAAACCCACCGTTTCTATTAGTGTACCAATGGAAAGGAGTGCTCTGCTCGCTGTTGCTAAAAAAGGCGGTTTTTTTAGTTATGCTGCTGGGGTTGCCTACCAGTGTCTCTGTCGCTATCCTGTCGGTGGAATTGAAATCGATAATTACCGCACTGACTTACCGATCAAGAAAGGGCTATCCTCAAGTGCCGCAATTTCCGTCCTAGTTGCCCGCAGCTTCAATCTCCTGTATGACTTAAACATGAGCCTCCAAGAGGAAATGGAGTTAGCCTATCTAGGGGAAACCACCACCCCTTCCCAATGTGGTCGGATGGATTTCGCCTGTGCTTATGGCAATCGACCAATCATGATGATGTTTGATGGTGATCACACCGATATTACTGAACTCAAGGTACCTCGGAATCTATTTTTTGTAATTGTAGACCTCGGTGCCAGTAAAAATACCCAGGAAATACTCGGTAAACTGAATCAGTGCTATCCATTCGCCACTAACGAAATACAACAGAATGTTCAGCACTATCTTGGTCCAATCAGTTCTAAAATTACTCAGGAGGCAGTTGAGGCTCTGGAAAGGGGTGATGCTGAACGGATTGGTGCCTTGATGAACCAGGCACAAGCTGAATTCGACCGCTATCTTATCCCTGCTTGCCCTGAGCAATTAACTGCTGGAGTGCTGCACCAAATCCTGAATTATGAACCAATTCAACCTTATATCCTAGGGGGAAAGGGAGTTGGCTCTCAAGGGGATGGCAGTGCACAATTTATTGTTAAAGACAAGGAAACTCAACAAAAGTTAATTAAAATTATTGAGCGTGATTTTCCCCAAATGGAATCTTTGGCGTTAACGATTTATGCAGACCAATAACGTTCGCAAAGCTGTAATTCCCGCAGCGGGTTTTGGAACCCGTTTGTTTCCAGCAACCAAAGTGGTAAAAAAAGAGTTATTTCCGATTATTGACCGGGATGGTAGGGCGAAACCAGTGATTATGGCGATTGTGGAAGAAGCGGTCAGTGCTGGGATAGAAGAAGTGGGGATTGTGGTGCAAAAAAGCGATCGCAAACATTTTGAAGAATTGTTTAAGTCCCCCCCCAAACCCGAACTCTTCGAGAAACTCTCTCCAGAAAACCAAGCATACAGCCAATATTTACAGGATTTAGGCCAGAGAATTACCTTTCTGATTCAAGAGGAGCAAGAAGGCTATGGTCATGCTGTATTCTGTGCCAAAGAATGGGTAAACGATCAGCCTTTTCTATTGTTGCTGGGGGATCATGTTTACACTTCTGACCATGAAAATTCCTGTGCTAGTCAAGTTCTAAAAGTTTATAACCAGGTTGATCAGAGCGTTGTTGCCTTGACCGTAATGCCAGGAGAGATTATTCATAAAGCCGGTTGTGTGACTGGGATTTGGGAAGAGTCAGAATCACAGTTGCGTGTGACAGAGCTTTATGAAAAGCCTAGTCTTGAGTATGCGCGAGCCCATCTCCATATGGAAGGAATGGCGGAGGATCAGTTTTTAGCGGTATTTGA